>DATGEF010000083.1:0-5231 GCA_035310405.1 Chloroflexia bacterium
CAGCAAGGCCCGCGGCGAGCCGATGGTCACCGCGGGCACAGCGCTATACCGCAGGTAGGTCTCTTGCACGATATCTTCCGCTTCGACCGCGCTGCCCAACAGGCGATAGGCGATGGCGAACAGCAGCGGGCGCTGGGCTTCAAATTCATCGGCAGTTGACGACATAGCCGTAGCCTGTGCAGATTCCATACCACGAACACCACCGTTCATCGCGCGGCATCGGCGCACTCGCGCTGCGGGTCACGGCGCTGGGCGGCGGCGTAGCGGCCTTTGCCCACCCAGAAGAAGGTGCCGGGGCGGCGCCGCTCGATGCTGAACGTCGCCGCCAGGTAGCGCACGACCAACTCACGCACGGCATAGCCCAGGCGGCCCGTAAAGTAGGGGCGCCGCGCGATATCGGCGGGGTAATTATTGAAGCCGATCGCGTCGTGGCGGCCCAGCGCGATGCACTGGCCCTGGTAGGCGAAACTCAGCGGGCGGGGCGTTTGCCCGCGCACGATGGCGCTCAGGCAATCCGCGCCGTGCGCGCCCATGATCGTGGCCGTGGCCGCGCTCATGCGCACGTGGACACCCGGCTCTTCACGTGGGTGCGCGGCGTCGCCGACGGCAAAAATCTCCGGGTGCGCCAGCGCGCGCATGAAGGGATCGATCAGGATCTGGCCCCGCGCGTTCACGGCCAGCCCGGCGGCGCGGGCCAGCGGCGGGGCGATAAAGCCGCCCGCCCAGAGGCACAGGTCATATGCCAGCGGCCCGGCGCTGGTGGTGATCGTGTCCGCGCCCACGGCGGCGACCAGCGTATGCTCCTGGATCGTCACCCCCTGGCGTTGCAGCGACTGGCGGGCGTAGGCGGCGACCCCCGGCACGAGCCCAGGGGCGAACGCGCCACGCGTCAGCAGGGTAACCTGCAGCCCGGGATAGCTGCTGGCGAACTCGGCGGCCGCCTCGATGCCCGTGATCCCAGCGCCACAGACGACCAGGTGGCCGCCAGCCCGGTGGAGCGCGGGCAGCCGCTCGCGCAAGGCCGCCGCCGACAGCGGGCCGCTGGGGGTCAGGGTGTAGGCGTAGTCGCGCACGCCGGGCACGCTGTCGCGATCAATGGTGCTGCCGAGGGCCAGGAGCAGCTGATCATAGGGCAGCTGCCGCGCGCCCGCGGCGGTCTGGACGGCCAGCGAGCGCCGGGCGGTATCCAGGCTGACGATCGTACCGAGGACGAAGTTGACGCCCGTGCCCGCGAGGAACCCCGCCAGTGGTCGCCGTTTGATCGGCTGATTGGCGGCGAACTCATGCAGACGCACGCGCTCGACCAGCACGTCTGCGGCGTTGACCAGGGTGAGGTTGACCGGCTGCGTGCGCAAGCGGCCCGCCAGCCGCAGCGTCGCCAGCAACCCGGCGTAGCCGGCGCCGGCCACCACGATTTCCATTTTGTGCTCTGCCATTTGCTTACCTCCATAAGATAGTCTCGCCAGTAAGACAAGGCAGCCCGGCGTTTTGTGACAACCCCGAAGACAGAGCCCTCTCCCACAGCCCGAGTTTGTGCGCCATCCGCGCCCCTACCCCATCGGCCAATGTGGATAGCGTCAGGTGGAAGCGGCGTAGCGGCACGGCGTGCCGTGCCTGGTGGGAAGCACCATCGCATCTCACCGGGCACGGCACGCCGTGCCGCTACCCATTGGCCAATGTAATAGATAACATTCATAATAGGATCGCTCCTTAATGAGGCGGTGATGTATTTTATTATCAGAAAGCATAAAATTTGTCATTCTGAGCGCAGCGAAGAATCCGTTGGGGCGCGCCCCCTGCGGCCCCAATGGGGGGCGATCGGGGGACGGGACTAGGCGGCGGGCGCAGGGCCAGTTGCCCGCCAACCCCGAACCGATCCGTTTGGCAACGGATTCTTCGCTGCGCTCAGAATGACAAATTCTTTAATATCTTAGCTAATATTTATATCTAAACATGATCGCTGTGCGCGGCGCAAGGGGCAAAACTGGTGGCTTATTGTGAATGTTATCTAGTGACTCACTTCAGATTACGCACCAAACAGCCGGCGTTGACAAGCCGCCGCCGCCTGTGGTATAGCTTAATGCGGGATGCCACCATTCGATAAAACCTGATCGCTGACCGCTGCTCGCGCAGCGGTGCGTAGCACATCGCTGACCGCTGAAAGCTAACCGCTACCGATGGACGATCTCAACCTGCTGCTGCGCTATGCCACCCGCGCCCTGATCTGGCTGGCGCCGATCGAGTTCGTGCTGGGGCGGGCCCTCTCGCGCGCCGGGAAACAGATGCCGGCGGGCGCCGCCGGGGCCGCGGTCTTTGATGTCATCAGCACGGCCGGCAACTTCCTGGTCATGCCCGCCTTTCTGCTGGCCGTGGTGGTGCTGGCGCTGGCCGCCCTGCTGGCCCTGCGCGGCGCCCCCGCCGCCGCCCTGGCCCCCCCCCGCGAGCCCGGCGGAGCCTGGACGCCGTTCCTGGCGCTGGAGCTGCTCGTCTTCCTGGTCTTGAGCGTGGGCCTGCTCTTTCCGGGCGCCCCGGCCCCCCTGCTGGTCCTCTACAACCTCGCCTCGGCCGGGCTGGTGCTGGGCCTCGCCGGCCGGTTCGTCTACGCTGCCCGGGCCGGATGGCCGGTGCGGGTGACGATCGGGCTGCTGGGCCTGGCCTATGCCGGCTACTATGTCTATGCCCTCGCGGCGATCCTGCTGCCCGGGAACGATAATCCGGACCAGGCGCCGGGGGTGCTGGCCGTGGAGCTGGGCGAGGGCGCGAGCATGGCGATGGCGATCAGCCTGCTCTGGACGGCCGGGCTGCTGGGCCGGCCGCGCGGTACCCGGCGCGTGCAGCGGGTCGGGCTGGCCCTGGCCGGCGGGGCGGCCGCCCTGGTCCTGATCGGCGCCCTGTTCGAGCAATGGCTGCAAGGGGTCGCCAGCCAGTTCAGCGTCGGCTTTACCCTCTTCCTGCCCGTGCCGGTCACCGCGCTGGCCCTGGCCGCCTGGGTCTATGCGGCCTGCGCCTTCAACAGCCGCCCGGCCGGCGCCACGACCGGCCTGCCCTGGGCCTGGGACTTCGGCGGCGGGCTCCTGCTGCTGCCCGCGGCCGGCTACCAGCTCCAGTTGAATTACCAGCACCTGCTGCTGGTCGTCGTCGTGCTCTTGCTGACCGGTGGCCTCCGCCCCTTGAGCGCGCCGGCCCTGGCGTCCGCCGATCGATCCCCGGCCGAGCGCCCAGCGCCCCAGCCGGCCTCCAAGCTCCCGCGCGCCTAGCCAGGATAGACATGCCTCCGATCCTTACGTCATCTTCGTGTCCTTCGTGTCCTTCGTGGATGAGGAAACCATGACCCAGCTCTACCTGATCCGCCATGGGGAGGCCATGGGCGCCGTGCTGAAGCGGTTCGCCGATACGGTGGGCGAGTGCGGGCTCACGCCGCGGGGCCGCCGGCAGGCGGAGCAGCTCCGCGACCGCCTGGCGGCCACCGGGGAAATCGCGGCCGACGTGGTGATCACCAGCACCCTGCCCCGCGCCCGCGAGACGGCCGAGATCCTGGCCCCGGTCTGGGGCCGGCCGCTGATCCTGGACGACGAGTTGCAAGAACTGCGCGGGGGCGCGGCGGAAGGCCTCGACTGGCAAGAATTCCAGGCCCGGTACGGCAAGCCGAACTTCAACGAGGACCCCTTCCGCCCGGTCGCCCCGGGCGGCGAGAGCTGGGGCCAGTTCCAGCTGCGCATCGGGACGGCCCTGCGGCGCGTGACCCGTGAGCACGCCGGCCACGCGATCGTGATCGTCTGCCATGGCGGGGTCATTGGCAGCTCGCTGCTCCATTTTCTGGGCATTAGTCCCGTGGCCCCGCGCGCCTTCGGATTGTTCACGCACAACACGGCGATCACCCACTGGGAACAGGAAGAGCACGACGGCCGCTTGCGCTGGCGGCTGCTGAGCTATAACGACGCCATCCACCTGCGCCCGGGCATCCGCTGGGCCGGGGTGGCGGCCCAGCCCGAGACCGGGGTCGACACCCCCGCGGTGCCCTTGCCCACCGAGCCCGCGCCGCCGTAGCGCCGGCTACGCGCCCAGGGTGGTAATCGGCCGGCACTGGAGCAACGCCAGCTGCCCGTCCCGGTAAGCACATTCGAGATCGACCGGGTAGCCCAGGGCGGCTTCGAGCTGACAGGCCAGGCGGGCCAGCTCGGCGATCTGCGCATCCGTGAGCGCGGGCAGGGCGCGCAGGTGCGGCGGCACCCGCACCTCGTAGGTGCCGGACGGGCCGGCCACGGTCATGCGGCCCGGGTCCCCCACCTGGCGGTCGACGATCGCCAGATGGGGGACCCGGGCCACAACGTAGCCGTGGGGCGTCGCCGTCCCCGCGACCAGGCTTTCGCCGAGGCCCCAGGTGGCGTTGATCACGACCTGGTCGCGCCGGCCGGTGCGCGGATCGGCGCTGAAGACGATGGCCGCGACGTCGGCGACGATCAGCGCCTGGACCAGTACCGCCAGGCCCTGGCCCTCCAGGTGCAGGCCCCGCGCGCGGCGATAGGCGAGCACCCGCTCGCCCCGGGCCGACGCCCAGCAGCGGCGCACGGCGGCCGCCACGGCCGCCAGGCCGCGGACGTTCAGATAGCTTTCGTGCTGGCCGGCAAAGGAGGCGATCTTGCTGTCCTCCTCGACCGCCGACGAGCGCACCGCGACCGGGGGATCGGCCATCCCGCAGCGCTGGGCCAGCTGGGCGTAGGCCCCGGCGAGCTCCGCATAGAGGGCCGGGGAGAGGCCCGGCACCGGGGATGCCAGGGCGGCGCGGCGGTACGCGGCCGCGGTCAGGCAAAAGCCCGGCGGCACCGGGTAGGCCCCGGCCAGCAGCGCCAGGTTGGCGGCCTTGCCGCCCGATCGCGCCGGGTCGCGGCAGGCGGGAGTGTCGAGCCAGCAGATATTCAGGGTGGGGACAATGGTAATCATAACGCCTCCTTCGGGTTCGCGCGATTGCCGTCGCGCCTATCCTCATGATAGGGCGTCCGGGCGCGTAAGAGTCGGAGGCGGGCTCGGGATGTTCGGCGGGTTGCTAAAAAAGTGGGCGACCACCGGGTGATGGTCGCTGGTCTGATCCCAGGGCGGCCCGGTCAGAATCGTGCAGTCGCGCAGGGCCGCCCGCCACCGGGCCGGCACAAACAAGCCGTCGCAGTGGTAGGGCAGCGAATCGGCCCGGTGCCGCCAGCGCAGCGTCCGCGCCAGGGGGACGCCGGGATGTG
>DATGEF010000084.1:0-2144 GCA_035310405.1 Chloroflexia bacterium
AGGGAACTGGGTCCTGGTGCGGGGCCAGGCCGCGCAGGGGGTGGTCCATTTCGCCCTCTGGGGCACCAACCCCGGCTGGCGGGTGCAGGTCGGCGCGCCGGCGATCAGCGATGTCGTCGCCACGGACCACAGCCCGATTTATGAGCGGACCGCGATCATCCCCGCCGGGATCACGCGCCAGGTGGAGCATGCCCAGCCGGGCTTCACCGCCGACATCCATCGCCAGGTCTACGACGCGACCGGCACCCTGATCGACGATTGGCACGTCGCGGGCACCTATGCCCCGGCCCATGATCGCTACATGATCGGCGAGGGCCCGCAAACGCACCCCTAGTCGCGCCGAGGTTAAGGAGTCCGATGCCCAAGCCGCCTATCGCCCCCGCCGACCGCGCCCGGATCGCGCTGCTGGACGCGATCATCCGCGAGACTTTCTACTGCTTTTTGCAGGAGCCGCCCGGCGACACCCTGGAGATCATCAGCGCCTGGCACGCGGTGCTGGCCGAGGTGCCGACCGAGCGCCTGTACGACCTCTACCTGGCGGCCATCCGCGAGCACCGCGGACCGAGCCTGTTGAGCGCGCCGGAGCTATTGGCGGCCTGGTATGCGCTCGGCCCCGTGCTTAGCCAGCCCCACGCCGAGCGCCACGCCGGACCCCCCGCCCCCCTCCCGGGCCGGCCCCGCCGTAGCCTGAAGCGCCCGCCGGACCCCCCGGCGCCGGGCGGCTGAAATCCACAGCGGCGATCGCGCACCCGCGCTAATCCAGGGGCCAGTCCAGCCCGGACTCGGCCAGTTGCGCCGCCACCTGCGCCCGGTGCGCCCGGGCCGCCGCCGCGTCGCCCCGGCGGGCGGCCAGCCGGCTCCAGGCCCGGTGCGTGTGCGCCGCTTCCATGCGGTTGCCGCCGTTCTCGGCGGCGGTCAGAGCGGCGGCCAGGTGCGACTCGGCGGCCGCCCAGTCGGGCGGGTCGAGCGCGGCCAGCGCCTGGCCCCAGGTTCGCTGGGCGATCGATTCGCTCAACAGGCCCCCGGCCGCGCGGCTCACTTCCAGGGCCTGCGCGGCCAGGGGGATCGCCTCCGCGTAGCGGCCCGCGTTGACGGCGAGTTCGGCGCGGATGGCGGCGAACACATCGGCCAGGATCAGCCGGCCCCCCAGCTGGCGCGCCATTTCGTCGCAGCGGGCCATACTCCCCTGCGCCCCGTCGTGATCGCCCAGCCGGCTCTCGGCCCAGGCTTGCACCGGGTAGGCGGCATACAGATTCACCCACTGCTCGTGCTGTTGCGCCAGTTCGGCCACGCGCCGCACTTCCTCCAGCGCGGCCTGGGTCTGGCCGGCGGCCATGTAGTTGAAGCTCATCACGTAGCGGGCCGTGAGCAGCGCCGGGGGGCTGCGCAGATCCAGCGCCCGCTGGATGCACTGCTGGCCAGCATCACGGCCGGCGGGCCACTGGCCGATCGCGGTGAGCGCATTGCCCCAATAGCCCGCCGCGCGCACCCACTCCGGCCCGTTGCCGATCTGGTCCAGGCTGGCGACCGCCTGCCGGAGCAAGGCTTCGGCCTGGGTAAAGCGGCCCTGCACCGACAGCGCCTGGCCGATGACACTCGACGGGAGAGCGAGCAGTTCGGGATCGCCGAGGTCGGCGGCCAGCGCCAGCACCTGGCGGAAGTGCCCGATGGCTTCGGGCATCCGGTTCTGGTAATGGCAGACCCGCCCCAGCAAGAAGGCGATCCAGGCCCTTTGGCGCGGGTCCGGGTCGGCCGGGCCCGCGGGGCCCGGCCCCGTGCTGACCAGGGCCTGGGCCTCGGCCAGCCGGGCGAGATTCTCGTCAGGCTTGTCGGCGAGCAGCGAGACGCTCACCCGCTTGATCAGCAGGTCCACCCGCTGACGCTGGGTCTCCGCGCTGACGGGCAACTGGGCCAGGGCGTCGAGCGCATACTGGTAGTGCTGGGCGGCCTCGCGCACGGCGAACAGCCGGGCGGCGGCATCGCCAGCCGGCACCAGGTAGGCCACCGCCCGCTCCCACGCTTCGGCCCGGCGGAAATGTTCGGCGAGCACGCTCTGGAACTCGCCCAGCCGGTCGGCGAACACCACCTCCAGCGCCTCGCCCGCCCGCCGGTGCAACTCCTTGCGCCGGGCGGCCAGCAGGCTG
>DATGEF010000085.1:0-4535 GCA_035310405.1 Chloroflexia bacterium
GGGGGTTAGTAGACGGGGTTGCCGAATGCGGAGTGCGGAGTGCGGAATTCTGACTGCTGACTGCTTGGTGAGATAGGGGGCTGGGGATGGGGCTGATGAAGCGGGGGACGCCGGTTAGTGTGGGGCGGGAGCAGGCAGGCCGGGCGGTGGGGCCGGGCGGTCTGGGGGCTGGGGCCGGGGCGGGGGAGACGGCGATCGAGAAGATCGTGGTGGTCACGAAGAAAACGGCGTTGGAGGAATTGGTCAACCGGATGAACTCCAAGGCGCAGGCCAAGTTTTACCTGGAGCAAAACCAGGTCTCCTTTGCCGAGTACGAGCGGGGCGATGCCCAGTACCAGCGCTCGGTCGACGCGATCAAGGACCAGCTGCCGCGCACGGTCAAGCACCAGTTCATCGACCGGGATTTCCTGCCGACCTACCAGTTCGGCGACCATGACCTGGTGGTCACGGTCGGGCCGGATGGGCTGGTGATCAACACGGCCAAGTACCTGACGACGCAGCCGATCCTGGCGATCAACCCCGACCCCGGGCGCATCGACGGCGTGCTGATCCCCTTCAGCTTCGCCGAGCTGGGCCCCTGGGTCGAGCGGGCCCTACGCGGCGCCGTGGCGATCACGCCGGTCTCCATGGCCAAAGCCACGCTGAACGACGGCCAGGTGCTCTACGGGGTCAACGACCTGTTCATCGGCCCACGCACGCACGGCTCCGCCCGTTATGTGCTGGAGGTTGCCGGCCGGCGGGAGCAGCAGAGCTCCAGCGGGATCATCGTGTCGACGGGGGCGGGCTGCACCGGCTGGCTGCGCTCGATCGTGACCGGCGCCTGGCAGACGGCGCGCTACTTCGGCGACAGGGAGGGTGATCCCCCCGGCCCGGAGCAGTTTGCGCTCGGCTGGGACTCGAACCGGCTGTTCTACAGTGTACGCGAGCCGTTCGTCTCCAAGACATCGCAGGCCAGCATCGTCTTCGGCCAGATCGAGCCCCGCCAGGAGCTGGTGATCACTTCGCAGATGCCCGATTATGGCGTGATCTTCAGCGATGGGATCGAGTCCGATTACCTGGCCTTTAATTCGGGCTTCATCGCCCGCGTCGGCATCGCGGAACGCAAGGCGCACCTGATCGTCCGAGGGTAAAAAGCGGGGTCCGAGATGCGCGGGTAAGCAAATAGCCATAAAGCACCAGGGCTGCTGAGGGGAAACCATAACCGGGCAGCCTACTTTTAGGGCCGTTAGTTAGTGTATTAATCACATTAAGGAGGGCGGGGATGCCAGGAACCAGAGAACGCCAGGCGCGCGCGGGAGACGCGCCCGCCGTGGGTATCGACATTGGCACCTGCTTTGCGCGGGCGGCCATCCTGGACCGGGCGGGGGGGGTGCGGCTGGTGAGCGACCGCTACGGCGACCGGGAGATCCCGGCGGTGGTGCGCTACACGATGCATGGCAGCGAGGTGGGCTACTACGCCGAGCGCTTCCTGGTGACGGACTGGGAAAACAGCGTGCGGGAGGTGCCGCGCTTCCTGGGCCGCTACGCCGACCTGCCGCGCCGGGTGATCGAGGGCGCCCCCTTCCCGGTGTACGAAGAGGCCGGGCGCGCCCGCTTCAACCTGCTGTACACGATCACCGGGCCCGAGGAGGTCTACACCCGGTTGGTGAGCCACCTGGCCCACCTGGCGAGCCGGGATGCCGGGCAGCCGGTGCGCTCGGTGGTGCTGACGGTGCCGGCCAACGCCGAGGACCGTGTCCGGGTCAGCGTTCAGGCCGCGCTAGAGGCGGCCGGGCTGACGCTGGTCCGCATCGTGAACGCGCCGACCGCGGCCTTGCTGGCCTTACGGCATCTCTGCCCGGGCGACCCCCGCCTGCGCCGGGGCCTGGTGGCCCTGGTCGATATCGGCGGGGGAACGACCGATGTCTCGATCGCCCGCGTGGACGCGCAGGGCGTGACGATCCTGGCCACGGCCGGCGATCCTTACCTGGGCGGCGTGGAGTTGCGCGACCGGCTGGCCGCCGGCGTCAACGCCCGCTTCCGCGCCCGGGGCGTCGACCTGCTGGCCCCGACCGGCGCCGATACCGGCCACAGCCGGGCCGGGGCGCTGGCCCTCTTGCGCGCCGCCGACGAAGCGATGGCCACCCTGGCCTATGCGGACCAGGCCGACGTCTTGCTGGACCATGGGGCGGGCTTTGGCCGCGACCTGTGGCAATCGGTGGCCCGTGGCGAGTTCGAGACTTGGGTCGCGCCCGACCTGGTGCGGCTGGCGAGTGTCTGCGGCCGGGCCTTGCGCCTGGCGGGGCTGCCGGCGGCGGAGATCGGCGCGGTGGCGCTGGCGGGTGGCTGTGCGCAGATCCCGATCGTGCAGCGGACCATCGCGGCGGCCTTTGGCCGGCCCCCGACCGACCTGATCGTGCGTGAGCCCACCGCACTGGCGGCGTACGGCGCGGCGCTCCAAGCCGGGATCGCCGCCGGCCGGCTGGCGGAGCAAGTGCAGGATGTCACGCCCTACCCGCTAGGCATTGCCGCCTATAACGCCCCGTACCCGGGCGGGATCGAGGTCTTCAACACGGTGGTGCGACGCAGCACGCCGATCCCGACCGCCGGGCCGCAGAGGCCGCAGGCCGGTCGCCGCACCTTCTACACGCGCTATCCCACCCAGACCCAGATGACGTTGCGGGTCCTCCAATACCGGGGCCCGCAGATCCTGCCCGGCTGGGGGCAGCGCGGCGAGTCCGACCCGGCCCCGATCCCGCCGGACGCGTGTGAGACGTTGGGCGAGTGGACCCTGACGGGCATCGATCCGCGCGGCCTGGTCCCGGTCGACGTGACCTTCCACATCGACGCCAGCGGCATCCTGCACCTGACCGCGCAGGAGCAAGGGACCCCGAATATCCTGCGGCAAGCGATTACACGCTGGTAATGAAGTCCTGAGTCGAAAGTCCTGAGTACTGAGTATGAAGTGCTGCCGACTGCCTACTGCCTACTGCCTACTGCCTACTCGAAAAGGAGACACGTCATGGAGACGCAACAGCAAACTCGCCCGACGGTGACCGTGGTGGTCGCGCAATGTGTGCAGCGGAGCTTCATCAGCCCGCTGGGTGGGCCGGACCCGCGGCTGAAGCCGTGCCACCTGCACTGCGGCTATGTGAACAGCATCCGCCTGCTCGGCGGCGGGCCGCAGCAAGCCCCCAATCACCTGGAGCACTTTCTCCGCCGGGCACATGGGCTCGACGGGGCGGGCACCGGCAGCGACCGGGTCCACGTGGTTTACGTGGACGACGAGCATATCGACGACGGCAATGAGCTAACCGCGGCCCACTTCGCCCAGTTTGGCCGGCATTGCGTGCCGGGCGAGGATGGCTACCGGGGCACCGGCGAGACGGCCGAGTGGCGCGCGCTACGCAACGGGCGCACGCACGTGGTGAAAACGCCCGGGCTGAACGACAACATGTACGGCACCGGCTTTATCCCTGTGCTGACCGCTATTTGCCAGGAGGCCGAGGAGGTCTATGGCGTAGCGCCTGGCGCCGTCCGCATCCTGAACATCGGCGGCTGGAGCATCATCAAGGTGCTGTTCTGCGGGGTCTGGGAGCTGCTGCACCATGGCATCCCTGACTGGCGGGACCCAACCAACCGCGAGGCGACGATCCGCTTCCACGACGTCGCGGTCTGCGATGCCCTGACCTACAGCGTGCAGCGCGAGCAGCACAACGTGGCCCTGGAGGTCGTGGAGATGATCGGCGGCCAGGTGCTGCGCAGCGTGGACGACGCGCTGGCATACTGCGGGGTGTGACGAGTTGGGGGTTGGGGGCTGGGGGTTGGGGGTTGGGATGGGCCGCCGCGGACTGTAGGAGCGGGCTCCGTCCCGCGATGGTGGGGCGCGAACCAAGTGCGGAGTGTGACGAAGTCCTGAGTTCAAAGTCCTGAGTACTGAGTGGGATCGGTGACCCAGCACGCGGGGGGTTGCCGAGCAATGGCCTGGGGCGACATCGCGGGACAGAGCCCGCTCCTACCGCCCGGGATGGCGGCGACCCGGGGGCAAGTCCTGAACGCTGACTGCTGACTGCTGATTGCTGAACGCTGAACGCTGAACGCTGAACGCTGAACGCTGACTGCTGAACGCTGAACGCTGATTGCTGACTGCTGAATGGGATCGGACGATGGGATACTTTCGGGCGGATGAGCGGTATCTGGGGCCGGCGGCGGAGGCGCCCGTCGCGGCGCCCTGGGGCGTGGGGGTGGCGGCGGCCGGGGCGCCGGGGTGCCTGCGGGTGGGGTGGCGACGGCCGTATACCGCGGTCGACAGCTATGCCGTGCTGGGGCGGCCCGCGACCGATCCCGGGGCCGCCCAGGCCTGGCGGGAGCTGGCCCAGGTGCCGGGGGGCGCGACCGAAGCCCTCATCCAACCGGCGCCCGGCACCTGGCAGCTGATCGTCGTCGCGCGCCGCGGCGGCATCGCCAGCCCGCCCTCGGCGATCGTCTGCGGGTTGGCGGGCGGGCCGGACGAGGGGTCGGGGGTCGGGGGGCAGGGATCAGACGCGCGACCCCCA
>DATGEF010000086.1:0-2526 GCA_035310405.1 Chloroflexia bacterium
GCTGCTGCGGACGCTCGTCGCCAGCGTCGAGCCCGACCTCGGGCGCAAGCAGTTGGAGCTGCGCGTCGACGTCGAGCCCGGCCTGCCCCGCCTGCGCACCGATGTGGATCGCCTGCGCCAGGTGCTGGGCAACTTGCTGAACAACGCGATCCAGTTCACCGAACGAGGCGGGATCACCCTCTCGGTGCGGCGGCATCCCACCCGGCTCGGCGTCCTCCGTTTCGAGGTCGCCGATACCGGCATCGGCATCCCGGCCGCCGCCCTCCCCCATATCTGGGACGAGTTCTACCAGGTCAACCCGGACCGCGCCCGCCCGGACGGCGGCTCGGGCCTGGGGCTGCCACTCAGCCGCAAGCTGGCCGAGGCCCTCGGCGGCGCGATCGCCGTCGCAAGCGCGGAGCACGCCGGCTCCCGCTTCACCGTCGATCTGCCCCTGCAGCCGCCCGAGTGACGGATTTTGGATTTTGGATTTTGGATTTTGGATTTGGGGGTTTGCGCGCGGGGGCTAGGGCGTCTGCCCGCGACACTTTTAACTCAGGACTTTCCACTCAGGACTTCGTCGCGGCGAGGCCGGCGAGGAAGGCGTCGACGGCGGCGCGGGTGGGGAAGGAGGCCTGGGCGCCCACGGTCTGCACCGAGAGGGCGGCGGCCGCGTTGGCGCGCCAGATGGCCGGGTGCAGGGCAATCCCCTCGGCCAGGAAAGTGGCCAGGCTGCCGATAAAGGCGTCGCCCGCGCCGGTGGTGTCGACGGGCTGCACGCGGGGGGCGGGCAGGTGTTCGCCGCCGCCGGCCTGGCCGCAGAGCACTCCTTGCGCGCCAAGCGTGACGATGACCACGCCCGGCCCGCGGGCGCGCAGCTCCTGCGCCGCCGCGTCGGCATCGGCCAGGGTGGCCACGGGGCGGCCGGTCAGCTGGTCGGTCTCGGCCTCGTTGAGCACGCAGATATCGGTCAGGCGCAGCAGCTCGGGCGGCAGTGGTCCGGCGGGCGCCGGGTTGAGGATCGTACGCCGGCCGGCCGCTTTGGCCAGCTGGAAGGCGGCCAGGGTGGCGTCGACCGGCACTTCGCGCTGCCCCAGCACGAGGTCGGCGCCCTCGACGGCGGCGCGCGCCGCCTGCACATCCGCGGGTGAGAGCGCGGCATTGGCCCCGGGCACCGTGACGATCAGGTTATGTCCGGCGTCGTCGACAAAAATCAGCGCCACGCCGGTCGGGTGGGCGTCGTCGATGCGCACGTCCCGGGTGACGATGCCGAGCGCCTTGTAATGCTGCAAGGTGTCGACGCCGAACGCGTCGCGGCCCACGCGGGCCACCAGGTGGACCGCCGCGCCGAGGTGGGCGGCCATGACCGCCTGGTTCGCCCCTTTGCCGCCATACCCGGCCTCGAAGGCGTGGCCCTGGAGGGTCTCGCCCATGCGCGGCATACGCGCGACCCGCGCCGTCAGGTCGTAGTTCGCGCTGCCGACCACGCAGATGCGCGCGCCCATCAGCCGGCCTCCCGCAGGGGCGCCGGCTTGCCCACGACGCCACAGCAGCGCGTGCAGGCGGGCAAGGTGCCGCCCGCGGCCTGCAACAGCTGCCGGAAAGCGACATAGCGCGTATTGTTCCAGATCTGGGCCAGCGGCATCTCCTGGACGCGCGCCAGGGGATAATTATAGCAGCGCGAATGGGCCGGGATCACCGTGCCATCGGTCTTGACCATCATCATCTTGAAGGGATCGCTGCAGTGTGCGCCGCCGACATAGCGGTCCGGCTCGCGATAATAGCGGGTCAGTTCCGCGACCGTCGTCAGGTCGGGGTGGAAGGCCACCGCCAGGCCTTGCGCGGCGGCCAATGCCCGAGTGGCGGCGATCTCGGCCGCCAGGCCGGCGAGGTCGATGGTCGTCAGGTCCATCTCGCCCAGGCAGGAGGCGGCCACGGCCAGGTCGCCGCTATACCGCGCGTTGTGCGCCGCCGCCATCGCCCCGGTGATGAAGCTGAGGTGGGCGAAGTTGACACTGTCGGGCTGCAGGGGCGCCACCGCCGCCAGGCAGGCCTGCAAGGCGCCGACGTTGAGGTCGGTGATCGTCGAGGAAATGCGCACCCGGGGCCGCGTCCGGCCGGTCCGGGCGCGGGCGGCGTTCAACTGCTCGACGCCCGCATAGAGCCGGGCAAACGAGCCGGGGCGGCCGCGGATGCGGTCGTGGATGGCGGCCGGCCCGTCGATCGAGATCGTGATCTCGTCCACGCCGATATCGACCAGGGCCGCGGCGCGTTGCGGCAGCAGGTAGCCGTTCGAGGTGATGCTGCAGAAGAAGCCGCGGTCGACGATCTCCCGGCAGAAGTCGAGGATGCCAGCATGGATCAGCGGCTCGGTGAACGCCAGCCCGATCTTGGGCCGGGGCTGGAAGGCCCGCGCGCCGTCCAGAATCTGGCGCAGCAGGTCGAGCGACATGTTGCCGGGATCGTCGCCGATCATGTTGGCCCAGAAGACACTCGCCCGCTCGCCGATGCCGACATCACACATCCGGCACTTGAGGTTGCAGAAGT
>DATGEF010000087.1:0-15149 GCA_035310405.1 Chloroflexia bacterium
CAAAGTCGGCGTCACCGTCGGCGGGCGAGGAACTTGTCATTCTGAACGCAGTGAAGAATCCGTCTCTGATCCGTGGAGACGGACTCTTCGCTCCGCTCAGAGTGACACGATCCCGACTTTGAGACAGCCCTACCCCCCACAAAGCATCGGTCGGCCGGAACCGAAGGGTGGCGGTGATGGGCCGCCGCGCCTGAAACGGACTGTGGGAAAGGGCTCTGCCCTCGACGCTCTGGCCGCGCGGGTGGGCTCTGATCCTGTGCCAGTCGTGAGGCGTGTATTGCGCGGGCCGCGCCCGCTCCCATCGGCACGCACTTATGACCGGGCTCGTCCCCTGGCGCGCTAGTGGGGGTCGGGGCGGGTCGCAGACCCGCCTGTTGCCGGAGCCGCCAGGAGGGGTCGCGCCATGCATCCGGTGGAAACCGACCTCCAGGCGCTCACCACCACAGCGACCGCAAGGCAGGCAGGAACCTCAGCGCAGCACCAGGAGGTCAAGCCAGTTGCTGCGGGGTTCCGGGCTGAGTGTCTCCGCGGCGTCCTGCGCGGCCCGGCGGAGTCGTTCTTTGCCGCGGCGGAATTCCTCCTCGGTGAGGGTGCGCAGCGTGGTGTCGGCGCGGCGCAAGGTGTCCACCTGGGCGAGGAACTCGGCGAGGCTGGTCGGGTAGGTCTCGGGAATCGGCTCCAGGGCGTCCCGGCGGAATCCGGCGGCGGCGAACGCCTGGCAGGTCTGTTCCACGGAGGGGTAGGTCGCGACCGTGCGCGCGGTCTCGGGGAACCAGCGGACGAGCTCGACCCGGTCAAGCCGGCCGGGAAAGCCCTGGCGGATGAGCACGGGAGCGCCAGGCCGGAGAACACGGCGGATTTCTCGCGCGGCGGCTTCCAGGTCGGGGATGTGGTGGATCACGAGGGACAGCCAGGCGCCGTTCGCCGCGCCGTCGGGAAGCGGGAGGGCGCTGGCGTCGCCCGCCAATACCTGGATGCCCGGCCGGCGCGGAATCTGGGCCCGCATCGCCGCCGCCGGTTCGACCGCGAGGATGCGGAGCCCGAACCAGTCGCGGAAGGCGGCGGCGAACGCGCCGGTCCCCGCGCCGATGTCCGCCACGGTCATCCCGGGGACCGGGCGGAGGTGGCGGCGTATCGCGTCCCGCCAGTGCCCGAGCCCGTCGCGCGGTACCTCCCGGACTGCCTTGAACGCGGCCGCGGTTTGGTCGTCGTAGGTGATCCTGGCCATGTTATGCCTCCTGATTGACACTGCTTCGAGATCGCGCCGCTGAGCTGTCATTGCGGAGCCGCAGCCACGACCCAGTATCCCAAGTCCAGTCGTCCCGCCCGTCAGCAGTCGAACACCGACCAGCAGATCGCGTTGCGCAACCGCTGATCGTCCAGGACCAGATCGCGAATCGCCTCCGGCAGCTGGTCGCGCTGCCAGTGGCACTCGCGCCGGCCCGCACGGTCACTCTCGCCTTCAGGCGCCGCCGCCCGCGCGGCCTTGATCGCATAGGCCGCCGCCCCGAGTTCGTGGGCGGCGACATGCGCCACCACGGCCGCCTGGCCGGCTGCATAGGCGGCGTGCCGCGCCGCGCCGCGCAGATCCCGGGCCGCCGCCATCGCATGGCCACCCGCCGCGCGGGCCTGAGACATCGGGATCTCCCCGCGCACCCAGGCCCGCGCCTGCTCAATGGCCTGCCGCGGCCGCGCGTCCGCCGGCTGCACCGCCTCGAAGAGGGGCAGCACGTGTTCGGCGCACACGGCCGCCCACCAAGCCAGGAGCCGATGGTCGGAGTCCGTCAGAGTCCCCCCGCGGCGGATGGTGATAAAGCGGGGGTCGCGGTCTTTGGGGAGGATCACGGTTGCACCCCTCCTGTGGCAGCTGCCCAACGCATCGTGTCCTGCCGGCCCGGCCGACCGCCGCCCAGCGCCGAGGGTCTGTTTTCCAACGAGCGCCCTAGCCGGATCGCCGCCCATGGCCGCAGGGCTTGGTCGGTCACCGCCCGCTGTTCATAGCATATTGCGATCCGCCGAAACTGCAAGTTGCCAACCGCCCGCGCTGGGTGTAGACTAGAAGCGTGAGCCGATCGCCCGCGGCCGGTGGGGCCGGGGCATCCACCCTAACCCGCAGCAACCCTCAGCGTGGAGGAGACGCCGTATGTTTCTACAGCAGTTTTATGTGCCGAGTCTGGGGCATTATTCGTACCTGATCGGCTCGACGGAGGCCGGCGTGGCCTTCGTGGCCGACCCGAAGCGCGATATCGACGATTATCTGACGACGGCGCAGGCGCTGGGGCTGCGCATTACCCATATCCTGGACACCCACTTGCACAACGATTATGTCTCGGGTAGCCGCGAGCTGGCGGCGGCCACGGGTGCGACCATCTGCCATAGCGCGGCCGCCCAGTTGGGCTACGCGCACCAGCCGTTGGACGAGGGTGCGATCCTGCGCTTCGGCGAGCTGGAAGTGCGCGTGCTGGAAACGCCCGGTCATACGCCTGAGCACCTGGCCTATGTGATCTACGACACCACGCGCAGTACTACGCTGCCGAGCGCCGTGCTCACCGGGGGCGACCTGCTGGTCGGCTCGGTTGGCCGGCCCGATCTGCTGGGCGAGGAGCTGGGCCGGCAGCTGGCCCCCCAGCTCTACGACAGCATCCACGAGAAAATCTTGCCGGTCGGCGATGCGGTGCAGATCTGGCCGACCCATGGCGCCGGCTCGTCCTGCGGCGCGGCGATCTCCAGCACCCGCACGTCGACGATTGGCTACGAGAAGGTGGCCAATCCTTACTTGCAACACCCCAGCCGCGCGGCCTTCGTGGCGGCCGTGCTGCACGGCCAGCCGACGGTCCCCGCCTATTACCGGCGCATGCGGCCGATCAACCAGCAGGGGCCGCGGGTCGTCGGGCGGTTCCCCGGGCCGGCACCCCTGGCGCCCGCCGATTTTCAATGCCGTGCGCAGACCGGCGACGCGGTCGTGCTGGACACGCGCATGCCGCTGGCTTTCGGCGGCGCCCATATCCCCGGCGCGATCAACGTCGGGCTGGACAACAACTTCACCACCTGGGCCGGCTCGGTCGTGCCGGCTGGGGTCCCGCTTTACCTGGTGCTGGAGGCCGCCGCGCAGGTCGGCGAGGTCGTTTGCCAGCTGATGCGCATCGGCTATGAGCAGATCCCCGGCTATCTGCTCGGGGGGATGCCGGCCTGGACGGCCGCCGGCCTGCCGTTGACCACGTTGCCGCAGCTGACCGTGCAGGATCTGCAGGCGCAGCTGGCCCAGGCGAATGCGCCCCAGGTGATCGACGTGCGCAAAGAGGATGAGTGGCAGGAGGGGCATATCGCCGGCGCCCTCCATATCGTCGGCAACGACGTGGTCCCCGGGGCAGCCGGCCTCCCGCACGATCGGCCGCTGGCGCTGATCTGCGGGGGGGGTTACCGCTCCAGCGTCGCGAGCAGCTTGCTGCAGCGCGCCGGGTTCACCCGGGTCGCCAACGTGCTAGGCGGTATGTCGGCCTGGAATCAGCTCCATCTGCCGACTGTGCGCGGCGCAGACTAGCGATCGGCGCGGGCGATCGGACATCTAGACGCGCGGGAGCGAGCGTATGACCGAGCGCGAACAACTAGAGCATGCGATTGCTACCCTGGAGGCCCAACGGGGGGTGCTCGGCGACGCCGTGGCCGAGCTGGCGCTCACCCCGCTCCGCCAGCGGCTGGCCGCCGTGCAGGCCGCCGGCTCGGGCGCCAGTGCCGGCCCCGCCGAGCAGCGCAAGCAAGTCACCGTGCTGTTCGCCGACGTCTCCGGCTTCACCGCCATGTCGGAGAGCCTGGACCCCGAAGAAGTCCTGGAGACGATGAATGCTCTCTGGCAACAGCTCGACGGGGCGATCACGACCCACGGCGGCACGATCGATAAGCATATCGGCGATGCGGTGATGGCCCTCTTCGGCGCGCCGACGGCCCACGAGGATGACCCGGAGCGGGCCATCCGGGCCGCCCTGGCCATGCAGGCCGAGCTGTTGCAGTTCGCCGAGGAACGATCCCACCCGGCGGCCCAGGGCCCGAACCCGCAGATGCGCATCGGCATCCACACCGGGCCCGTCCTGCTCGGCGCCGTGGGCAGCACGGCGGAATACACCGCCATGGGCGATACGGTCAATGTCGCGAGCCGGCTGGAGCAGGCCGCGCCGGTCGGCAGTATCCTAATCTCGCACGATACCTATCGCCATGTGCGGGGCTTGTTTGTCCTGCACGCGCTTGAGCCGGTCAATGCGAAGGGCAAAAGTGAGCCGATCGGCGTCTATCTCGTCGAAAGCGCCCGCTCCCGGGTGTTCCGGCTCACGGGCCGGGGCGTCGAAGGGATCGATACCCGCATGGTCGGACGCACCCGCGAGCTGGCCACCTTGCAAGCCATCTACGGCGACGTCACGGAGCGGGCGCAGGCCCGTGTGGTTACGGTGAACGGCGAGGCGGGCGTTGGCAAGTCGCGCCTGCTCACCGAGTTCAGCGCCTGGGTGGATCTGCGGCCGGAAGAGGTCTGGTTCTTCCAGGCCCGCGCCGATCCCCAGATGACCAATTTACCCTACCGCCTGGTGCGCGATCTGCTGGCCTCCCGCTTCGAGATCCAGGACAGCGATCGGGCCAGTGTGGCCCGGGAGAAGCTGGTGGCCGGCATCACCTCGTTTATGGGCCCGGAGATAAGCGCCGGCGCCGCGCCCTTTATCGGCCAGTTACTCGGCTTCGATTTCTCCGCCAGTCCCGACCTGCACGGCATTCTCGGCGATGCCCGGCAGATCCGCGCGCGCGCTTTCGCCTATTTCACCCACTTCATTGCCGCGGTGGCCCGCGACCACGGCGGCCCCGCCGTGCTCTACCTGGAAGATATCCACTGGGCCGACGATAATTCGCTCGACCTGGTCGATTACCTGGCGCGCGAGTGCCGCCAGATCCCGCTCCTGATTGTCGCGGTCACGCGGCCCGTGTTGCTGGAGCGGCGCCCGGCCTGGGGGGAGGGCTGGCCCAGCCACACGGCGATCCAGGTCGATCCGCTCTCCCCGGACGACAGCCGCGCCCTGGTGCTGGAGATCCTGCGCCGGATTCCCACGATCCCGGCGGCCCTCTGCGATCTGGTGGTCGCGCGGGCCGCGGGCAACCCGTTCTATGCCGAAGAGCTGATCAAGATGCTGATCGACGATGGCGTTATCGTGCCCGGGGTCGAGCACTGGCAGGTCGCGCCCGGGCGCCTGGCGACGGTGCGCGTGCCGGCCACGCTGACCGGGGTGCTCCAGGCCCGCGTCGACGGCCTGCCCGCGCTGGAACGGGAGACCTTGCAGCGCGCCTCGGTCGTCGGCCAGGTGTTCTGGGACCAGGCGCTGGAGCGGCTCCGCTTGGTCGGCGGCGAAACCGCGGCCGAAAGTACCGGCGCGACCCGCGCGGCCCTGGCCGCCTTGCGCAGCAAAGAGCTGATCTTCAGCCAGGAGCCCTCGTCTTTCGCCGGCAGCCAGGAATACATTTTCAAGCACGCCATGCTGCGGGATGTCGTCTACGAGAGTGTGTTGAAGCGGCAGCGCCGGGCGTATCACGCTGAGGTGGCGGCCTGGCTCGTCGAGCGCAGTGGCGAGCGGGTGGCGCAATATGCCGGCCTGATTGGCGGGCACTACGAGCACGCCGAGGAGCGCCTGTCAGCCGGCGAATGGTATGCCCGGGCGGGCCAGCAGGCCCAGGAGACCAACGCCCCCCACGCGGCGATCGGCTATTATCGCCAGGCGCTGGCGCTCTTACCGGCGACCGCCGAGTACGCGGCGCGCCGCCTGGCCGCCTATGAGGGCCTGGGCGAGATGCTGCGCTGGCAGGCGCGCTATGGCGAAGCGGCGGCGGCCTATGCCACCATGCGGGCGGCGGCCGAGGCGGCCGGGGATCGCGTGGCCCAGGCGCGCTCCTGGCGGCGGGTTTTCTGGCTCCATGAGCGGCAGGGGGACTACCCGACCGCGCTCGAATGTGCCTGGCAGGCGGAAGATCTGGCCCGCGCGGCCGGCGGCCTGGCCGGCCAGGTCGAGCTGGCGAGTGCGCTCTATATCAAGGGCTGGGGGTTTTACCGGCTGGGCGATGGCGAGGCGGCCCTGGCGCTGGGCGAGCAGGCCCTGAGCCTGGCGACCGCGCTCGACGCCCGGCGGGAGATCGGCAACAGTCTCAGCCTGCTGGCCAATGTCCACGACATGCAAGGCCAGTACGAGCAAGCGGTGCTCTACCGTGAGCAGGCCCTGGCCCTGGCGCGCGAACTGGGCGACCGCGAGCGCATGGCTTCGCTCGCCGGCAACATCGGCGAAAACGCCCGCCTGCGCGGCGATTACGCGCGCGCGATCGCCGTCTATGAGGAGGCGCTCCTGCTCGCCCGCGAGATCCATAATCGGGAGCTGGAGATGTTCCTCTCCTGTAACCTGGGCGCCGCCCGGGTCGGGCGGCGCGACTACGCGGCCGCCGAAGTCGAGCTGCGGCAGGCCATCCGCCTGGCCGAGGCGGCGGGGGAGCGGCCCATCGGGGCGGCGGCGTATGGGCAGCTGGCCATGGCCTTGCTGGGCCAGGGGCAGCTGGAGGCCGCGCTGGCCACGGGCCGGCAGGCCCTGGAGCTGGGCCAGGCGATCGAGCAGCAGGAGTGTATCGGCCTGGCCTGGCGGGCGCTGGGCCAGGTGGCGGCGGGCCAGGGGGCGCCGGTGGCCGTCGCGGGCCGCCCGGGCAGGGCCCCCCGGCCCTACGAGGCGGCGGCGTGCTTTGCCCAGAGCCTGCGGGTCTTTACGCGCACGGCCATGGAGGGGGAGCGCGCCCGCACCCTCCGCATCTGGGCGGGCTACGAGCTGCGGCATGGCGATCGGGCGCGCGGCGTGACTATGTGGCAGGAGGCGCGCGCCACCTTTACCCGCCTCGGCATGCACGAGGAAGCCGAGCGCACGGTCGAACTGATCCTGCAAGGCGCCCAGCCCGGCGGCTGAAGCCGCGGCTACAAGATACTACTACACTTGTATCGCGTATCTAACTGTAGCTTCTGCCAATAACTGTGCAGGATTAATAAGATCGAAATCCGTAGCAACATCCTTCAATAACAAAGGGATCTCTGTGCATCCAAGAATGATACGTTCAACATCTTTCGCTCGAAGATATGCAATTGTTTGTTTGGCTATTTCTTGTGAGTGTTCTTCTTCCTTCCCTTCCATCCCTTCCATCAAGGACCAAATTGATTTATCTAGTTCAGCAGCAAGTGTATCGGGAATTGTTTCCCAGCTAACACCGATTTGTTCAAGCCGGCGTTGATATAGTCCATTTTCCAAAGTAATCCCAACTCCCAAAACCCCCACTCTTTTCAGTTTTAATCGCTGCACCTCTGCTATGGTAACATCTATCATGCTCAATATTTTACGCCCTGAAGCGTTCTCTAGCTCTCTTAAAAAGAAGTGCGGCGTGTTGGAAGCAATAACTATAAAATCCGAATATGCGCCTACTTTTCTAGCGGCCTCTAAAAGGGCAGGTGCAGGTTCTAATACCCCATCTTTGGGTTTGCCGTTTACTAAGATTAGAGGTGCCTCACGGACATAATAAACTATCATCGGTGGATAGCCACCATTTTTAGCTGGGGAAATAAGCTCTTGAGAAACTTTATGTATCCGCTCTTCGAAATCCATCGTCGCTTGCGGACCCAGACCGCCTATAACACCAATGGTTTTGAAACCGGAAGAAGGGTGGGTTATTTCAAGATCTGTTGGCATGATCGTTCTCCTTGTGGATATCCCGACGCACGTCAGCCGCCAGCCGTGTTCTTGCGGTCAACTCGGTTTCATTATACCATTACTGTATTCCGTCGGTGCCAATCGGCGGTTGCTGCTTTGCGCGGCTCGTTATGCTATAATGCGTGAGAAAAAGGCAAAAGGACCCAGGAGACCGTCATGGCGACTCACACGATCCAAGTTTCAGACGACGCCTACCGCCGGCTCCAGGCGGAGGCGTCCCGGCTCCAACTCACCCCGGAGCAGGTGGTCGAGCGGCTGCTCAGGGACGCGGGGACAGAGCCCATCGCCGACCCGGAGGCGCCGGAGGCCCCCATCCCGCCGGCGGGCTCGGCGGCCGCCCTCGCTGCAGTACAACGTCTCACCACGCTCTTCGGTGATGTTGCCATTCCCGATTTGGAGCGTGTGCTCGCCGATCCCTTGCTTGCGCTGGCCAACGTCGATCTCGTCGATCACGAATCGTGAGCCGGCCAAGCGGCGAGATCCCGGATGGCGCGGCCGTCATGGTCGATGCAAACGTCTTCGTCTATGCGCTGGTGCCGCAGGCCCCACTCCACGCCCCCTGTCACGCTCTCCTCGAACGCGGCGCCCGCGGCAGCTTGCGCCTGGTGACAACGGTTGCCATCGTCGCGGATGTGCTGCACCGATGCGTTATCGCGGTGTGTCCGGCCCCGGCGCCTGGACACGCCCGGCTAGCACCTGCCAGAACCGGATCATAGCACCTGTGGCCCACGTCCGCAGATGGGCCAGGTTTTCCTCGCTATCGGTAATTGAGCCGGGATGGTAGAGAGCGATCCGTGAGGCGCGGCGCTCTGGCATCCGCTCCCAGCTCAACTGCTCCCCTAGCTCGGCTAGCTCGACCTTAATCTTGTCCTGTTGGGCCAGCAGGCTGTCGTAGATCGCTTTGTTGCGCGCCTGGTTGCCGGTGTCGATGTACAACTCCACCCGGAAGCGATTGCTCCAGGAAAAGGAGTAGACGAGCATCGCCACCTGCGGCCCAGGATCGGGTAGCCCTGCCACCTTGTGCCAATTGTCCGCATCGGGAGAGGCGGGCAATACCGGGAACGGGGCCGCTTTGCCCAAGGCCGCCATCAGCGTGCGGAAGAAGGCGATATACGCCTTCGCGCGTTCCTTGATTCTCGCAAACACCACGGTTTCTTCGGTCATATCAATGTTGGCGACTTGCCAGCCCACCTCCAGCCAGCTTCGGGCTTGGGTGTGGCTGGAGGCGGCGTTGGCCCACCAGGTGCGATGCGCCCGTGCGCTGGCCGGCAGCCGGTCGCCCATCAGTTGCTCGACCTCGGCGAAGTGGAGTAGCACTCCGTCCTGGCTCGGTGGTCGGGTCTGCAAGTAGTCGGACAAGGGCGTATATCGGCTGTCACGCGCACTCACCGCTTCGTCTAGTGGCAGAATTTCGCCCGGCGTCGGCTCCTCGGTGGAGCCGGTCGTAGCCGGGATGGCATTCACGGCGGAGGCCGCGGTGCTTGTGTCAAGGGTTGCCACGGCAGCCGACACGGCCGGACTGAGCGGCCGCTGATGCCGGGCTAGCAGATCTTGGCAGAATCGAAGCTGATCACGCTGTTTGGGGGATGGCTCGCCGTGGAAGTGCGCTAGCAGATTACGCGTTTGGCGCACATCATCCAGCAGTTTGCGCAACGCGTCGGGTTCGATGTGGAAAATGTTCTCGAAGTAGGCCCAGCGGCTCTTGTGCAAGACTAACTGCATGTAGTCTGAAAAATTCAAGGCCTCAAATGATTTGTTGGCTGGTTTTTCGGGAAAATACTGACTCAGTACCTGCTCCACCGCACTCTCGCTCACCGGATCGGCTTTCTGTAGACTTAAGTATTGCTGCAAGGCTCTGCGGAACTGTCTCCGCTCTTCGGCAGGGGAACTGGTGAGCCTGGCAATGGTTGCATCCAGCGCGCCCTGGTCGAGTTCACCGTCACTATTGGTGAAAGTGCCGAGGATCTGGTCGCGGATGCCAAGCTCGATGTCTTCAATGATCATCATATCTTCGGCCCGGCGACGGAAGTAGTCCGTCGTATCGTAGTCCGTGACGATACCGGTTAGGCAGCCTTCGCTGTCAGTGATCAGCACGGCGTAGCGGTCGCGCAGGGCGTCGAGTAGGTCGAACAGGTCATCCTCGGCACGATAGGCGGGCGTTTTGACGGTGGCATGCGACACACGCAGCTTGGCCAGAGTGATGCCAAAGTGGTTGAGCGCGCGCAGGATCGAGTCGCTAGTGATCATGCCGAGCGGTTTATTATCGGCAGTCACGATAGGCAGTTGGCTGTAGTCGTACTCGATCATCTGCTCAAGCGCCGTTTGCGCCGGATCGTCTGGTGCCACTGTTAGTGGCTTCTGGCGATCCCCGATTAGTTGTTGCACTTTGAATGGCATAAGTCACCTATGATGCGGATCTGGTCAACGCTACGCGTAGCCAAATAGATGGCAAAAGGGTTTGCGGGCGTGTGGTGATCGGCAGCTAACCGTGCGCCGTGTCGCGTGCGCTATTTGGAACGGTGCGACGGCAGCTATTCTTCTATCGGAGCTCGCAGATCCCGGATTCAGGATCACTATCCCAGTCGGTAATTGTTTGGTATCGTGTCCGTAACAGTGCTTCGATCTGCTGAGTCGTGCAGTTGCCGAGCCGCAGCCACAGGATTCTGGGGGGGAAGCCCCCCATTACGCCCAAATCGCTGAAGTCCGCGTCTTTCGTGACAATGACACAATTGTGATCGCGTGCGTAAGTCCAAACGGCTTTATCAGGTGCTTTGGCTAGGCCCACAGATGACACATGAACGGAATCGGGGTAAAGATCGGCCAAGCGCGTAACCAGACCTGGGGCGAGATTCTGGTCAAAGAGCAGTTTCACATTTGTGCAATCAAAGTCTGATGTTCGCGATCGGCCGCATAGCTGAGGCAAGCTCGAACATCTCTTGGGGTTAAGTACGGAAAGTCGGCGAGGATTTCTTCTTGCGTCATGCCTGCAGCCAGGTAGGATAAGACATCGTAGACCGTAATACGCATCCCTCGGATGCACGGTTTTCCCGCGCGCTTGCCTGGCTCCAACGTGATGATCCCCTCATACCCGGTGTTCATCGGCAACTCCTGTCTGTTTCTATCGCCACCCCACGGGCGGTCAGCTTTCGATCCCATTGTACATCCACTCTGGCTGCCGTCCAAGGCCCCGCACCAGGCAATCCAGGGGTTCTCCACCAGTGCCCAAAGCTCGGCTTGATAGCGCTAACCACCAACGGCGTCCCGCAAGTACATGGCTCCCGCTTCTGATTTGCTATATAATGGCCCAGGTGTACTCCGGGCCAAATCCACTATAGGGAGAACGGTTCCTCATGCAAGCCAAAAATCGAGTCTGTCTGGGGCTGGTCGCCGGCTGGCTGGCGGCGACGTTGCTGGGCTGCGACTCCGCCGCGCCCACCCCCGCGGGCGTCCCCGCCACGCTCACCGCGCAGGCCGCTGACAACGCGACGGCCGTCGTGGCGCAGCAACTAGCGCTGACGTACGTGGCCGCGACGAACGCCACGGCGACCGTGGCGCTGACGGACTTCGCGCGCCTCAAGCCCCTGATCCAGGTGACCTTACAACCGGGGCCGCCGGTGCTCCTCGCCGGCATCCAGCGTACCGGGCTGACGGTGACGGTGGCCAACCGCGACCAGGCCGCCCACCACGTAGTGATCCGGCTCTATGATCGCCAGGCCCCGCTGAACACGGAAGGCTATTCGATCGCCGCCCTGGACGTGCCGGCCGGCGGCAGCGCGAGCACCCCCGCCAACTCGGCGCGCCCCTTCGCCGTCCTCGCCGCCCAGGTCCAGCAGATCGATGCCTTGCAGGACTACCGCCCGCCGGTGCCCTGACGCGGGGGTTGGGGGTTGGGGGTTGGGACGGGACGAGGGTGTCAGGACTACCGGCCACTGGTGCCCTGACGCGGGGGTTGGGGGTTGGGGGTCGGGACGGGACGAGGGGTTTAGGGGTTGAGCAGTTGTTGGAGATCGGCCTGATCGAGCCGGTAGAGCTGCCAATCCGCCAGGTGGTGGGCGCCTAGCCGCTCGTAGAAGGCGATGGCGTGTTGGTTCCAGTCGAGCACGGCCCAGTCCATGCGCCCGCAGCCGCGCCGCACCGCTTCCTGCACGCAGTAGCGGAAGAGCGCATAGCCCACCCGCTGGGCGCGGAACTCCGGCAGCACGAAGAGATCTTCCAGGTAGAGGGTGGGCCGCGCCAGGAAGGTCGAGTAGGTCTCGAAGATAAAGGCATAGCCCGCCACCTGCCCCTGCACGGTGGCCAGGAAGATCTCAAACCGGGGCCGCGGGCCAAAGGCGTCGGCCAGCAGGCGGGCGCGCGCCGCCTCGTCTGGGGGCGGCAAACGCTCGAACTCCGCCAGCGCCAGGACCAGGCGGATAATGGTCGCGGCGTCGGCCGGCGTGGCCGGGCGCACCTGGGCGGTATTGGCTCCGTGGGGATCGGGGGCCGGGGCGCTGTGGGACGAGTCGGTCATGGGCGGGCTCCTCAGGGTTGATTATAGACGTCGGGGTCGAAAAAGCCGGCAACATCCTCGCCCAGGACCATGTCGACTGCCCCGTCGAACGTCCGCACATGGAGCACGCCGTCCGGCCGCAGATAGGCCAGCAACCCCGGCCCCAGATGCCAGGGCGCGCCGCTAAACCGCGCCGGCTGGGCGGGCGCGGCATTGGTGTAGACCTTGATCGCTCCCTGGGGCGGGGCCGCGAGCTGGCTGAGCGGCAGACTGGTCAGCGTATAGTGTATTGGGCTGCTCATGGAATCCGTGCCGCTGCTGATATAGAGCAACTGCCCGGCCCCCACGCGGGCCCAGCCCATCCCATACCCGGCCTGGGTCCTGGCGGGAATATCCCAGAGGTGATTATCCGCGTCGATATAGGCGATCTGCTCGGCGACGCTATGATCTACTTGCTGAGAGCTTGCGTCCAGCAGGAGCCCTCCCTGGGTGCCGGCGACCGAAAGCACCGTGACGTAGTCCACGCGCGCGGGAAACGCGTAGGCGAGGAGCGGCGCCGGGCGGGCCGGGTCGAACAGCCGGACCACGTGCCGGCCGTTCTCCGCCCAGCTCAAGAAGACCTGCCCGGTATGGGCCCCCTGGTGGACGAAGCGGTAGATAGGGTAGCCGAACCCGGCGCTGCCCCCCGACGGGTTCGCCCCCATCGCGCTCCGCATGGTGACCAGCTCCCGGGGCGGCCGGCCTCCCGTCGTATCCAGCAGCACGATCGCCATGGTGATCTCCGGGCTGGTCCGTAGAGCGGTGCGGAAGTCCAACAACGCATACCGGCCATCCGGGCTGGTGGTGTTGTCGACCAAGTCGCCGGTGTGGGTCAGCAATAGTTGCGGCCCGCTGCCGTCGGCCCCGGTCAGGTAGAGCCGGACCTGCCGGCCCGCAGCCGCCAGGCCGGTGGTCTCGGCCACCAGTAGATGGACACCATCGGGGGCCGTCCCGACCACCTGCCAGGCGGGGCCGGGGAGGGTGGGGGTGAGGATCTGCGTGCTACCAAGTGCCTGGAACGCGACCTGCAGCCCCGAGCGCGGCCCCGGTGGCTGGAGGAGCGCGGCCGGATTCGGCACCTGCTGCCAGCGCCACACCCCGCTGCGCGTGCATTCGAACCCCAGCGCCGTCGTCAGGTCAAAGGCCAGGGCCGCCCGCGGTGTGCCGGAGGCGCTGGCGCGGAGCAGGCGCCGGCCAGGGCCCGGCGAATCCGGTAGGGAGGCCGGCCCGGGCGGGGCGCCGGGCGGCGCGGGGGCGTCGAACAGCACCTCGCCATCCGGGCAAAACCCGGCCACCCGGCTGGCCGCATCGCTGCCCTGGAGCCAGGTCCAGCCCCGCGGGCCGTACCGGTAGAGACCCGGCGGGGTGACCCGCAGCCGCAAAGCCAGGGTGCCGCTCAGCACCGCGGCCGGCAGGTGGGCATCGGCCTGGGCGTCGAGCGCCTCGCTGCTGCGGTAGCCGCGGGCAATTTGCCGGATGCGGGCCACGGCCTGCAGCACCGTCGCCCAATCCCCCTGCTGGGCCGCCGCCACTGCCGTCCCGTATTGCCGATCGCGCTCGGCGATCGTCTGGGCCGCGGCCGCAGCCCGTCCGTCGGCGTCGCCATAGCCCGCCGCGGCGGCGAAAGCGCTCCGGGCGGCTTCCCAATTCTGCGCGGCCGCCGCCCGCGTGCCCGCCTGGTACGCGGCCTGCTGGCTGGCGCCGCGCCACCACTGCCAACCGCCGGCGCCCGCCAGCCCCAACACCAGGAGCAGCCCGACCAGGAGCTCGACTCGCCACCGGTGCCGCGCCGGGGCGGGGGGCTCCGGGTCGAGATCCTCGATGGCGGCAAAGCCCCCGTCCGGGGCGGGCTCCTCGGGTTCCAGCGGCGGCAGGGTATCCATGGCTCCAGTATCGCCCATTCGCGCGCTGGGATCAAGGCGCAACCGCGCGGGAAAGGCCCCGGCAGGGGTGGCCGGGCCCCGGGCCGCAACGTGAAGTTTCACCAGACGCCCGCTGCCCATTGACAGCGAGCGCCTGCCGGTGCTATAGTGGGGTAAGCGCGATCGCCGGGCCGGAGCGTCCGCTGGTTTGTGAAATTTCACCGAGGTAGAGGTAGCGTATGGAAGTAAAAAGGCGGACCCGGCGGGCCGTGCGTATACAGGACGTGGCGGAGCGCGCGCTGGTCTCGATCGGCACCGCCTCGCGGGTCATGAATAACCACCCGAACGTGGAGGCCGCGCTGCGGCTACGCGTGCTGGACGCCGCCAAGATGCTGGGCTACGTCCACCGGGCGCGCCCGGCCGGCGCCGAGCCGCCGGGCGCGAGCGAGGGCGCCCCCGGGCCGGAGCGCAAGCTGGACCATATCGCCTTCTGTTGCCGGTCCGGCGTCTCGCCCCGGGTGGCCCCCGAATTCAACCCTTATTTTTCCCTGGTCCTGCAGGGGGCCGAGGCCGAGTGCCGCCGCCAGGGGCTGCACTTGAGCTACCGCATCATCGAAGACGACGTCAGCGAGTTGCCCCGGGCGAACGAGATGCTGAACCGCTCCCAGGCCGATGCGCTGCTGCTGCTTAATTTCATCGACCACGAGCTGGTGCGCGGCCTGGTCCAGACCGGCCTGCCCGCCGTGCTAGTCGACCATTATTTTCCCGACCTGGCGCTGGACGCCGTCATGAACGACAGCTATCAGGGGGCGTTTCAGGCGGTCCAATACCTGGTCGCGCAAGGCCACCGGCGCATCGCTTTTATCGACGGCCTGAACCATTCGACCATCGAACGGCGCTATGACGGCTACCGGCGGGCGCTCAGCCGCGCCGGCCTGCCGTTTGACCCGGCCTGGGTGTTGCCCGGCAATTTGCGCGCCGAAGGCGGCCAGATGGCGG
>DATGEF010000088.1:0-2339 GCA_035310405.1 Chloroflexia bacterium
TGATTCGGTGGCGCCACTCGAGGCCATCGCGGCGGCCCTGGTCGCCGCGGGCACCCTGCTGCAAGAGCGACGCGAGTATGCCCAGCAGCGCCAATTCGTCATTGCAGCGCATGCCGAACTGCGCGAGCGCGAGCTGATCAAGCTGGCCTCCCTCGCAGCGGCGCTCGCCGACGCGTTGCGCCACCGCGGTATCAGCGAGCCAGCCGCGAGTCTGGCGGCCGAGGCCGGTATCGCGGTGTTCAAAGTCGCATTCGAGCGCTGGATCCTCGACACCAACCAGGGCGAACTGCCGCAGCTCATCCGTGAGTCGCTCGACGAGCTTAAAGTCCTGATCGCGGGCGCGTGATCACCGGCGGCAGGTCGGGTGTCCATAGGTATATTCTATGTGGGCCGGCGGTTACGGGGCGCGGACGCCGGCCGGTCCCGGCCGCGCTGGGGCGCCACAGGACACGCCCCCCGTGATCGCGAGGTCGACGATCTTGGCGATCTGGCCGCGCGTGGCGGGGTTGGCCGGGCGGAAGTAGGGCTGGTGGGTGCTGTCGCACGGCTCGCCGATCCCGCCACAGCTATAGCCCGAGATGATGCCGTGGCAGGCCGCCGTCGCCACAAAGGGATAGAAGGCCGTCCCCGGTACGACATCCGCGAAGCTGGCGGTCGCCGGATCGATCACCAGCCAGCCGGCGGCGACGACGGCGATCTTGCTCAGCTGGCCGCGCGTGACGTTGGCGGCGGGGCGGAAGTAGGGCCGCTGCTGGTTGTCGCACGGCTCCCCCGGCCCCCCGCAGGTGTAGCCCGAGACGATGGTGTCCGCCGCCGCCGTCTCGACGACGGCGAAGAAGGGGTGGGCCGGCGGCACATCGGCGAAGGTGTAGGCGCCCGCGGCCGGCGTGATGAAGGCTTTCTGGAAGCCCAGTACCACGATCTTGACCATCTGGGCGCGCGTCGTTTGGGCGAAGGGCCGGAAGGTGCCGTCGGCGTAGCCGGAGATCACCCCATGGCAGGCCAGGTACAGCACCGGGGTGTAGAAGTAGTCGCTCGGCTGCACGTCGGTGAAGCTGATCGCGCAGGGGGTCGCGGTGGCCGTGCGGGGCACGGCGGTCGCGGTCGGCGCGCCGAAAGTCGGGCTGGGCGGCGCGGTCGGCGAGGCGGCCCCCGGGGTGGAGGTGGGCGACGGCGGGCCGGGCGTGCGCGACGGGGTGGCCGTCGCCGGCGGCGGGGGCGCTGTCGGGACCGGCGTGGGGCTGAGCACGGGCGAAGGCGTGGCCGTGCTAGGGGGCACTGGTGTGGCGGTCTGGCTGGGCGTCGCGCTGGGCGGCAGCGGTGTGCGGGTGGCCGTCGGCGTGCCCGTGGGCGGGGTGCCCGTGACGGTGACCGTCGGCGTGGCGGGGGGCGGCGGCGGATCGTAGCGCAGGATAGTGCCCGCCGCGCCGACGACCCAGCCGCCCTGCCCCGGCACAATGGCCAGGCCCAGGAGAGTGGAGAGACCAAATGGGTAGGTATAACCAACAGGAAGCGCTAGACCTTGCCAGGTGCTGCCATCATAATGATATGCTACTGGCGCAGCATGATCGGCACCAACCGCCCAGGCCGTATTGCCGCTGTCGAACGCCACCCCACACAAGCCGGCGGTGCTCGCATCCGACATCCAGATACCGCCGTTAAGCCGGAGAATAACTCCGGCAAAAGGAAATGTGGATGCCCCGACGATCAGGCCGGTTTGACCGCCCGGCGCCAAAACAATATTCGCCAACGCCCCTGAGCTAGGCAAGCTAGCGGTCCGGTCCACCCAGGTGCCGCCGGTGTACTCCAGGAGCACCGGCCAGGATTGATTGATATCCTGTGTACCCCCGACCGCCCACCCATGCGTGGGCGAGTCCATCGCGACGGCGCGCAGATCCGTCCCAGTCGGACTAGCGGCCGGGGTCCAGGTGCCGCCGGTCGCCCGCCAAATGGCGCCGCCCGCCCCGACCGCCCAGCCCGCGCCGCTACCGGTCATGGCGACGCTGTACAGGGTGGTCGTGGTCGTGGCGACTTGCATCCAGGCCTGGCCATCCCAGCGCCCGATGACGCCGGGCGCATTGGCGCTGCCCCCAACCGCGTACCCTTCCTGTGGCGCCAGCATCTGCACCCCGTACAAGTCCGCGGTGATCGTTGAGGAGATCACCTGCCAGCTGGCGCCATTATAGTGCAATGTGGTGCCCAGCTGCCCCACGGCCCAGGCATCGTTCATGTTCAAGGCGGCAACCGCCTTGAGGTCGTGCATGGTCGGTCCCCCATGCTGTTGAACCCAGGCGGTGTGGCTCAGGCGGCTCAGTACGATATCGGCCAGCCCGACCGCC
>DATGEF010000089.1:0-10052 GCA_035310405.1 Chloroflexia bacterium
TCCAGCCGGGCGTATACAAAATTACTGTTGCCGCCTACGGTGAATTCAGGGTTGAAATACTAATAGAAGCAACTGACGAGTCAGCACAAAACTTTTTCGAGGACTCACTGCGAATACACCGTTAGAAAAGGCGGGAGTCAACTCCAGCACTTCTGCCGCTGCGGCAAATTAGTCCCAGCAACGCGGTACACGGCCCCTTGCGTGTTGGCCCGCTTGGTGCTACACTAAAACCCTAGCAACTGACGCAAGCGTTTACTGGATGCACCTGGTACGCCAGGTAGAAAGATCCAGAGGTGATGACCACGACTGACATTCCAGCAAATATATTCCAGAAACGAGGCTCCCGGCGACGGCGGGCTGATGAAGAGCCACACGAGCAACCCCTTGCGCCCCCGATGGATCTCCTGGACGCCGTACCCGATTTTGCGTTCCTGCTGGCCCTGGAACAGCGGTGGATGGTGGAGGATTGGGCGAAAGATCTCTCACCGGCCCGGCGCAGAGAGTGGATTCTGGCGGCACAGGAACTGGCCGCCGCGCATCGAAAGCTAGCAGAGAAACGGGAACAACTCAGCCGGGAACAGCAGGCTCATAAAAACCACAAGGCAGTGCAAACATTACACAGTTGGCGGGCCGATCCGACCCCGGACCCAGATCAGGTAGAAGCCTCCGATCTGGTTTTGCGCCTCTTTGGTGAATCCGCCCCTTAATGCGTCTAGTGCTCTTAGATGCGGGGCCCTTGGGATTGGCAAGCAACCCGCGCGGCAATGCCAAGGCCCAGCAATGTAACGCTTGGGTTGAGGCGTTGTTGGCTGGGGGTGATAGTGTCGTTATTCCGGAGATTGCCGACTATGAAATCCGGCGAGAACTCATCCGCGCCCGCAAAACATCCAGCCTGCAGTATCTTGATGAACTCATTCGGATCTGTCGCTATGCTCCGCTGAATACAGAGATCCTGCGTCGAGCGGCTGAACTTTGGGCGCAAGCGCGGCAGCAAGGTCAGCAGACGGCAGATGATAGAGAACTGGATGCGGATATGATTTTGGCCGCGCAGGCTGAGTTTCTCGCTACGCCTAATGCTGAGGTCATTGTGGCAACACTGAATCGCCGGCACCTCTCCCGCTTTGTGAACGCCCAATTCTGGTACGACATTCAGCCGGCGCCGCCGATTGTATGACCGATCTGACCGCCGCGATCCACGCCCGCTACGAGGCGGCCCGACTGCGGAGCGCCGGTTCGACACGATCGCCAACGGATAGCATCGCCACGCGCGGCTGACCAGAAGAGGTTAGCCCACCACTAGCCCCGCGGCCGCCAGCTCGGCCAGGATCTCGGCGCTGTGCTCACCGAGCAGGGGTGGGGGGCGGCGGATCGGGGGCAGGCGGCCGTCGAAGCGCAGAGGTGCGCCGACCAGCCGGATAGGGCCCGCCGTGGGGTGGACGATGTCCTGGACGATGCCCAGGGCCCGCGCCTGCGGGCTCTCCAGCGCGGCGGCCACCGTCTGCACGGCGGCCACCGGGATGTCCGCCGTTTCCAGGCGATCGCGCCAGTCGGCGACGGAGCGGGTGGCGAAGATCGCGTCTAACTCTGCGATCAGGCGATCGCGGTCGGCCAGGCGGGCCGGGTTGGTGGCCCGGCGGGGGTCGGCTGGCCACTCGGGATGGCCCAGCGTGTGGGCCAGGGCGGCGAACTGGCGATCGTTGCCGACGGCGAGCGCCAGCCAGCCGTCGGCCGCGGCGAAGAGCTGGTAGGGCACGATGTTGGCGTGGGCGTTGCCATAGCGCCCCGCGTCCCGGCCGGTGACCAGCACATTCTGGCCGACGTTGATCAGCGCGGCCAGGGCCGACTCGAAGAGGGACACTTCGACGTGGGCGCCGATCGGGGGCGTGGCGCGGCCGCGCTCCCGGCCAAGCAACGCGGCCTGGATCGCGTTCGCGGCGAACAGGCCGGTGAGCAGATCGACAATCGCCACCCCGACTTTCATCGGTGCCCCCGCCGGCTCGCCCGTAATACCCATCAAGCCGCTCGCGGCCTGGATGGCGAAATCATAGCCGGGGTGCGCCGCCGCCGGCCCTAGCGGGCCGTAGCCGGAAATCGTGCAGTAGATCAGGCCCGGATTGGCGGCTCGCAGCGCGGCATAGTCGAGGCCCCAGGCGGCCATCGTGCCGCGGCGGAAGTTCTCGACCAGCACATCGGCGCGGGCGGCTAGCCGGCGCAGGGTGGCCTGGCCGGCCGGGGTTTTCAGGTCCAGGGCCAGGCTGCGCTTGTTGCGGTTGATCGACAGATAGTAGGCCGCTTCGCCGCCGGCCGTGGGCGGGCCCCAGTGCCGGGTCTCGTCGCCGCCCACGGGATGCTCCACTTTGACGACGTCGGCCCCCAGATCGCCCAGCAGCATGGTGCAAAAGGGGCCGGCCAGCACGCGCGAGCAGTCGAGCACCCGCAGCCCGGCCAGCGGCTGCGGCGCGGGGTCCGCCGGATCCGCCACGTTCTCGCTGCCCCTCAGCGGGTGCGGCGGATACGGGCGCCGACGGCCGCGAGGCGTTCTTCGATCCGCTCGTAGCCCCGATCGATCTGGCCGACATTCTGGATGACGCTGGTGCCCCGCGCACAGAGCGCGGCGGTGAGCAAGGCCATGCCGGCGCGGATGTCGGGGCTGGCGAGCTCGTCGCCGTGCAGGGGGGAGCGCCCGATGACGACCGCGCGGTGCGGATCGCAGAGGACGATCCGCGCGCCCATGCCGATCAGCTTGTCGACGAAAAAGAGGCGGCTTTCAAACATTTTCTCGAAGATCAGCACCGTGCCCTCCGCCTGGGTGGCGACCACCAGCGCAATGCTCATCAGGTCGCTGGGAAAGGCCGGCCAGGGGCCATCGTCGATCTTGAGGATGGCGCCATGGGCGTCCAGCGCGATGCGCAACTCCTGGCCGCCGGGCACCAGCACGTCGTTGCCGTCGAGCTCGATGCGCACGCCGAGCCGCTCAAAGACCAGGCGCGTCATGTGCAGGTGCTCCGGGACCGCGTCCTGGATGCGCAACTCGCTGCCCGTGATCGCGGCCAGGCCGATAAACGAGCCCACCTCCATATGATCCGACATCACCCGGTAGCGCCCGCCGTGCAGCCGCGGCACCCCCCGGATCTCTAAGGTGTTACTGCCGATACCGCCGATCTGCGCGCCCAGCGCGTTGAGGAAGTGGCCGAGATCCTGGACATGGGGCTCGGATGCGGCGTTGCGCACAATCGTCGTCCCCTCAGCGGTGCAGGCGGCCAGCATGGCCTGTTCGGTGCCGGTCACGCTGGCCTCGTCGAGGAAAAGATCGGCGCCCCGCAGCCGGTCGGCGCGGAAGCTGTAATGGCTATCGGCGACGGTGACCTCGGCGCCGAGCGCCCGCAGGGCGAGCAGGTGTGTGTCGTTCCGGCGCCGACCGATACTATCCCCCCCGGGGAGGCCGATATCGGCACGGCCGCAGCGGGCCAGGAGCGGGCCGGCCAGCAAGAGCGACGTACGCACGCGCCGGCAAAGATCGGCATCGAGCGCCGCAGGCTGCGGATCGCGGGCCCAGAGCCGGACTTCGTGATCCCCTTGCTCGATTTCCACCCCCAAATGCCCCAGCAGGCGTAACATCACCCGCAGGTCGTCGATCTCGGGGACATTCTGCAGGGTCACCGGCCCATCGGCTAACAAGACCCCGGCCAGCATCGGCAACGCCGCATTCTTATTGCCCGCGGGGCGCAGCACCCCGCTCAGCGGGTGGCCACCTTCGACGATAAACTGTTCCATTATTTCTCCTCTTAGCGGTCCAGCAATAGGCTATCGCCGCCGGATCGCACCCAGTTGGCCGGGTTGGCCAGCACCTGGAGCAGGGCAGGGAGCGCGCTATAGCTCCCTGGCACCAGGGGCACCGCGGCATAGGTCAGCATATACTGGCCCGGCGCCAGGGCCGGCAGCAGCAGATGCAAGCCCGGGCCGGTTGGGGGATCGTCGGCCGGCGGGAGGGTGGGGCGCAGGTCGACGGGGGCCGGCACGGCCGGGGGATCGGCGAGCCGGGTGAAGGTCAGGCCGGGGAGCCGGGCCCATCCGGCCGGCAGCGGATCGTCCAGCTGGAGGGCATCCACCGGGCTGCTCAGCGTCAGGGTCAGGACGACGGTGGTCGCCGCGCCCGGGCCGGACTGGTAGGCCCGGAGCAAGCCGAGGGTGCCATTATCGGCCCGCCGGCTGGCGATGGGGTGCTCCCCCGCGGCGCGCACCGCCCGCGCCCGCAAGCTGTAATAGAGGTGGACCCCGTTCGTCTCGAAACGCACGCTGTTGTCGCCGGTGTGCAGCCGGGTCCCGGGCACGGCCAGGAGGACCCGCCCGGCGTGCGGGGTGCCGGGGCCCACCGGGACCTCCTGGAGCACTTGCCCGTTCACCAGCACGCGGTAGGTGCCCAGGGGGTTGGATTCGGGGACGGCCTGGATGTAATGGCTGAGGGCGAGCACCGCGGCGGCGGTCAGGGGCGGGGTGCTCCAGCTAGCGCCCTGCCGCTCCCCCAGTAACGCCTGGGCGACGGCGACGACCGGGCCATGGACGCCGGCGTGATCGGCATCCAAAAGCGCCTCTAAGACCAGCGGATCGCTGCTCACCGCGCCGGCGCCCGCGAGGCGGTCGACGACCAGCCGGGCCTCCGCGGCGCGGCCGCTGGCGCCGAGGGCCAGGGCCAGGAAAGCGCGATCCGAGGGGGTCAGCTGGGGCTCCGCGCCGAGCAGGCGATCCAGGCTGCCGGGCGGGGCCTGATTATAGAGGCTCAGGACGTAGATGGCCTCGGCCAGGGCCGGCGGCGGCGGGCCGGGGCCGGTGGGCGGCGCGACGCCGGGGGCCGTGGGCGACTCCGCGGCCTGCCGCAGCCAGGCCAGGCCCTGGCTGATCGTGCCGGGGTCGACCGGGCTCCCGCCCTGGGTGATCTGCCGGAAGCTGTTCAACACCTGCGCCGTGGTGGTCAGATCGGCCGGCGCGCCGTCCCGGGTGCCCCAGCCGCCATTGGCGTGCTGGGCGCTGTACAGATACTGTAGATCCAGCAGCTCAGCCGTGGATAAGCCCGCCGGCAGGTCATCCACATCGAGCCCCAGGCGGCGATAGAGGGCCTGGACTGTCGCCGCCACCTGCAAACGGGCGGCGGTCTCGTCGACCGAGCCCCGGCTGCTGGCCCCCGCGGGCGGCAGGAGCGCCTGCACCGTGGCGGCCAGCACGCCTGGGAGGGTCGGGGCCGCCCAGAGATCCAGCTGCGCCGTGGCGGGATCGACGTCGCCGGGCAGAGTCATATTGATCGATTCGCTGTCGCTCACACTGCCGGCATGGGTCTGTTCCTCCGGGATACCATAGGGCAGCACCGTCACCAGCTGCTCCCGGTGGATGGTCCGGCCGGGGGCGCCGGGCGTGCCCCAGGCCGTGTCGAGGGTCACCTGCGTGCTGCCGGCCGCCGTGGCTTGGATCGACCAGGTCGCGCGCCGCGTTTCTCCCGGTTCCAGGCGGAAGCTCTGCTCCGCGGGCTCGCCGTCGGCGAGCCCCGCGTTGCCGGCGAGCCCGAGACGGAGATTGACGTTGGACGCGCCCGGCTGGTTGTTCGTGACCGCCGCGATCATCGTCGTGCTATCGCCTTGCACCAGCGACGGGGGAATCGCCCATTGCACCTGGATGGGAGGCTGCGTGCGGAGGATCTGTCGTGTGTGACTTACCCCACTCGCCGTGAACGCCCAGGCGTCGAGGTCCCAGGTGCCTTCCTCCGGCGGCAGATCCAGGGTCGTGCTCAGCTGCCCACTCGGGTCCAGGGCCAGGCCGGCGTTCCAGTAGATACTATCACTGCCGGCGCCAGGCGGGCCGGTGGGGGTCGGGCGGGGCGGTGGCCCGCCCGGCGCCGCCACGGGCGGCGCGGCGAGCTCGGCTTCGCTCGTCGCCGCCGCCAGCCGGATCACTATCTCGCCCGACGGGGGGACGCTCCCATCGTTGTGCAGGGCCAGGTGCACGGGCAACGGCTCGCCCGGGACGTAGCTCCCCGGCAAGGGAGGCTCCGGTAAGGTGATGTCGATCGCCGCCTCTCCGGCCGGCCCCAACGGCAGGCTCACCGCTGCCGTTTGCAGATGCGGCCCGCTTTCATCCGCCGCAAAGTGCAGGAACTCGACGGCGACCTGGCGGGCCGTCCCGGGATTCGCGGGGATCGGCACAGCGATGATCCCCCCGCCGGCCGTAAAAGTGATCGGCTGCACGCTGACCACCCGGTCTTCCAGGCGGGCCAGCATCAATCCGCCCCCGGCCAGGGGCGATTCGAGCAGGAGATGGGCGATATCCCCCGGCCGGTACGTCGCGGCATCCGGGGTCAGGGTGATCCCCGGCGTCGGGAGTGGATGCATGGCCCACGACGCCTCGGAGCCGGGCTGATAGACCCAGATCCGGGCCGTGGTCGCCACCGGAGTGCCTGTGCTGTCGGTGATCGTCGAGCGGACGCTGAACACGCCCTGCAACGGCAAGGCCAGGGTGGCCGTCGCCACGCCTTCCGCATTGGTCACGGTACTCAGGCTGCCGAGTGCGTTATCGGTATCCGGGGACGCGCCCGCCCCGGCCGGCGCCGCGACAAACAAGCTGCTGCTGACGACCTGATTGGCGAGGGGCCGGCCGGTCTCGTCGTGGACCGTCACCGTGAGAGTCACGCTGGTCCCGGGCTTGAAGGCCCGGGCGGGAAGGCGCTGATCGATCTGCGCGTGCGCGCCACGGACGGTCAGGCCGGTAACCGCCTGCCCGGTGCGCCCCAGAGAGTCGCCCGCCTGGGCCTGGAGCAAATAACTGCGGGTGGCCGGCCCCTCCTGATCCAGGCGAGGAGCCGGCAGGCGTACGGGAACGTGGGCGTTGCCATCCTCGCCGATCGTGGCGGTCAGCTCCAGGGCGGGCGGGGCGGGGGCCGCGCCGTCCGCCGGGGGATCCTGGGGCACGAGCACGAGACTGACGCCGGCGCCGATGGCGGGCTCGGTCGATCCATAGCTGGCGTGGACCGTCACGGTGATGGTATCCCCGGCATAGAGCGCCGGGGCCGGGGGCTGCACGGTCATCTGGATCGCGGCCGGATCGGCGGCGGGCGGCGGCGGATCGACCGGGACGCGCGTGTGATAGGTGCGATCTCCCAGGCTGAAGACCAGGCTGTATGATCCGACCAGGCTGCCGGCGCCGAGGGGGAAGGCGCCGTGGATCGCGCCGCGGCTGTCGGGTTGCAGAGTGAGCGCATCCAGGTCGCGGCCCTGCGGATCGCGCAGGCGTACGGCCACGACCGCGCCGGCCAGCGTGATACTCGGCGGATGCACCAGGGCGGTGAACTGGACAATCGCGTGGGGCTGGTACCGGGCGCGGTCGAGGAGCACCGTCGCATCCAGGGTGTCGTTGCTGGTCTCGGCAGCTTGCCGCCACGCCAGATCGCCGGCAGCGACGGAGACGTTGCCGTCCTGCTCGGCGAAGGCCCAGGTCGGCAGCTGATCCGGCGGGAGCGCCACCCGGTAGAGGCCCAGGGGGTCGGTAACCCCCGTGGTGAGCAGTGCGCCCGCGGTGTTATAGAGCCGGACCTGGGCGCCGGCGACTCCCAGTCCACTGGCGAGCTTGTTCACCCAGACATACCAGCGGCCGGCGGCGCTGCCCAGGACCAGTCCTTCGTCGCCGGCGGCGAGCAAGCGTTGGTCGCCTTGCCCCCCGGGGGTGTCGGCGGTCAGCAGATACAGGCCTTTTTCATGGAGGGGGATGCTGGTCAGCGGCGGGCCGGCCAGCGCCGGCCGCGGGTTCCGCGCGCCGGGTTGCCGGGTCGCCGCACTCCAGTGGCGGAGCGGCGGCACCCGGCCGGGATTCAGGGGTGCCCAGAGGCTATCGTCCGCGCCCAGCAGGGGTAAGCGGCTTTCCAGGGCGGCCCAGGTCAGCGGATAGATCGCGAAGTGCACCGGGGCCGCGCCGGGCTCATCCGGCGTCGCATTCGTGCTATAGGGGATCGTCGGATCGCTGCCGCCGATCACCACCGGGCGCAGGCGTGGTCCCTCAAAGGTGACCAGCGTGTCGCGTTGCGCCACGCTGAAGGCCCAGGTGGTGGCCGGGACCGTGCCGCCCGCTTTGGCCTGGCCGCCCGCCGCGAGCGTCACCCGCACCGGCCCTGCCGGCAAAGGGGCCGCCGGGGAAAAATGGAGCACCTGGCCGCCCGCCGTCCACTGCGCTTGCCCCCCCAGCGTCCAGGATGGGACCTCGCTCGCCCCCGGGCCGGCGCTGGCGGAACCGGGGGCCGGCGCCGGCCCGGTGAGCTGGATGAGGGGCGCCACCGAGTCCGGGGTCATGGCCTGGCTAAAGGTGATCACCAGGGTGACGGTCGGGGGGACGGCGGTGGCGACGGAGTCGGGAAAGACCGCTTGCACGGCGGGGGCGGGCACTGTCCGGAAGCTCCAGACGGTGGCCTGCGGTAGGAGCGCGCCGACCAGGCTGTGGGCGCCCGCGGTCAAGTCGACTGTGTAGCCGACGCCGCGGAGCAAGCCTGGGGCGCTGGGCTGAAAGCGCACCTGGTTGTCGGCGTCCCAGATAAACGTCCCGGCGGCCGGCGGCGACAGGTGGAACGCCTGCTCGACGGAACGCCGGTCCATCGGTTGGTCGAAGCTGATCACCAGCGGCGTGCCGGGATCGACCTGCTCCGCGCCGTCATAGGGACGCGTGGTGACCAGGTGTGGCGGCGAGAACGCGGCCGAGCGGGCCGGCGTGGAGCTCGCCGGGACGTCGAGATAGGGGATCGTGGCCGTGGGCGCCGTCGAAAACCCCAACTTATCGCCGATGGCCTGGCGGGTGCTCGTCGCCAGCAGGAGGGTGGTGGCCAGCGGGAGCAGCAGGGTCACGGCCAGGGCCTCGACGACCACCCGCCGGCGCCCGCCGCCCGCCAGGCGCCCCCACACCCCGCGCCGGCGCGGGCGGGTGCGCCGGGCCTGGTTCAGGACGGCCCGTTTGACGTGTGCCCCAGGTTGGCCCGCGGGTAACTTGCGTAAGAGCAGGTCGCTTTGGCGAAAGCGTGCCAGGTCGGCGGAGCAGCTTGCACAGTGCTCAATGTGATCCAGCAGCTCAGCGCGCTGGCGCGGGGTTAGTTCATCGTCGAGATACCGCGAAATCAGGGCGCGATACCGCGCACAATTCATCCTTTTTCCTCGCGGCCGGCCCGGGCGTACAGTCGTGTAAACTGTTCGCGGGCGCGCGCCAGCCGACTAAAGACCGTCCCTTTGGGCACATTCATGATCTCGGCGATCTCTTCACACGAGAAGCCTTCGCTGCTGCGCAACACGAGCGTCATGCTCAGCGGCGCGGGCATCTCGGCCAGGACCCGGCGCACGACGTCCGCTTCCACGACCTGCGGCGCAAAATCGTCGGTGGTGAATTCCGCATCCCGCTCGGACCGATCCAGCATGGGCAGCCAGGTGATCCGCTGGCGCCGCCGGAGTGCATCCAGGCAGGCATTCGAGGCGATCCGGTAGAGCCACGCGCTCAAATTGGGGTCCTGATCCAGCCGGGACAGGCTCTGGTAGGCGCGAATAAAGGTTTCCTGGGTCAGATCGTCGGCCTGCTCCGGGTTGCCGAGCATGCGGTAGGCATAGCGATGGATGGCCGTGCTGTAATATTCATAAATCGCGGCAAAGGCATCCGCGTCCCCTTGCCGGGCCCTTTCGATGATGGCGACATCCATCGTGATTCTCCTGGCTAGTGGCTGAGAGCAAATGGAGCCCGCCCGCTCCCCTCACTCCCGCTCCTTGTCATTATAGGGGGTAGCAGAAAGGGAGTCAAGATGGGGGTGAAGCATCCCCTTGCTTTAGCCTGGTCGCAAACAGCTAAAGCAGGGGGTCTTCGCGACTCCGAAAGTGGATAAACCCCTTCCATCCCGGGGGTATTATGTGATACACTAGGGGCTATGCAAGGATTTGTACTTGTCGTCGACGACGACGAGGCCGTCCGCCAGTTCATCAGTGGCCTGCTATATGAAGAGGGCTACCCGGTGCGCAGCGCGGGAGACGCCTACCAGGCGATGGACGCAA
>DATGEF010000090.1:0-20133 GCA_035310405.1 Chloroflexia bacterium
GGGGTCAGCGTCCGGGCCAGCCAGTCCCAGCCAAAGGCGCTGATTATCAGCCCGGCGAACGCGACGCTGCCCAGCCAGTACTCGTTGATACTCTGGTTGAGTCCCGGCCAACGGCGGATCGTCGTGCCCAGGGCGTCGTCGTATGTAATGAGCCAGGCCAGCAGCCCGATCGCCACCCAGGGCGCCAGGAGCCGCCCGCGCACCTGGCGCCGCAGGGCGGCCCCGCCCGCCAGGGCGACGCCGAGGATCGCCACCAGGCCAATGTAGCCATTGGCCACCGTGAACGCGTCCCGGCCGCCGGCGATGTGGTCCGGCACATAGGCCCCGAAGCGGGGGAAGACCCAGAACAGCAGCGAGGACGCATCGAGATGTAGCTGGGCGAACAGATCGGGGGCCGGCCGGCCGGTGGCCGCCTGGCTCAGGCCAAAGACCTCGAAAAAGGGCAGCAGTTGAATCGCGCCCAGGGCCGTGCCCAGCCCCCCGGCCAGGGCGAGCCCCGCCCCGATCCCCGGCCAGCAGCGCCACGGGCGACTCGCCGTCAGGCCCCCGGCCCAGAGGATCGTCGTCAGCCCGACGATGAAGAGGGTCTCGGGGTGGCCGGCCAAAATGGCGCAGGCGGTGAGCCCGGCCAGGGCCACGAGAGCCGGGCGCCGGCCGCGGTGGCACCAGGCCTCGACTGCCCAGGCCAGCCAGGGCAAAAGCAGATAGAGCCCACTGTTTTCCCAGGGCAGCCAGTCGACCAACCACCCCGAAAACATGAAACCGAGGGCGCCGTACGCGGCGGCGGCGGGCTGCAGCCGGAGGGCGCGCAGGAATCCCCACATGCCCAGCCCGGCGAGCCAGAGCTTCAGGGCCAGGATCAGCCCCAGGCCCGCGCCGATCGGCAATACGATCCAGAGCAGATGCAGGGGGTAGAGGACCGCCGGCTGGGAGCTGGCGAACAACGGCATGCCGCCCAAGGGCCCGGGTGCCCAGAGCGGAAAGCGCCCCGCGGCCAGCTCCTGCTGCATCCAGTGCCGCCAGGGGAGCTGCTGCAGCAAGAGGTCGCCGCCGAGGATGACGGGATTCACACCGGCCCGCAGATCTGGATAGTGGGCCGCCCAGGGCGGGTAGACGAGCAGTTGGGCCATCGGCGCGGCCACGCGGCCGGGGAGGAGGCCCGGCGCCATAAAGCCGAAGGCCAGCAGGAACAACAGGCCCGGCATCAGCCGATCGGCCGCGATCGCGCGACTGCGGCCGCGCGGAATCCAGCGGGTCGCCGGCCGCGCCGGGGCATGGGTGGCCCCGGGCGTGTCGCGCGCGACCTGGGTTGTGCTCATCAGCGGTCCCCTCTTGACGAAGAATCATGGCGGGGCCCGGGGGCCCCGCTTGATCATAGGAGAGCCGCAGGCGGCGGACAATGCACCGGCGTTACTAAAAGCGCGACAGTTAGGGTTACCGGCAGCGTGACAAAAAGCGCCAGGTGGATTCTTGTTTGTGGATTCTCTGAGGAAGTTACGCGCGGGCGCGCCGAGGCCACAGGCTCCGGCCGAGCACGGCCAGGGCGGCGAGCAAGGCGAGGGTGCTGATCGCGCCGCCGATCAGCACGGAGAGGGGGCGGAACTCAAAATGGACCTGGTGCGGGCCGGCCGGGAGGGGTACGGCGCGCAGGATGTAGTAGGCGGTGTAGAGCGGGGCGGGCCGGCCGTCGACGGTGACCTGCCAGCCTGGGTAGTTGACGTCACCGAGCACCAGCCAGCCCGGCCGGTCCATCTGGGCGGTGAGATCCACACTCAAGTTGCGATACTGGGTGATCGTGGCCTGGCCGGGCGGCGTCAGGTCGGCGGGGGGGGTGGCGAAGCCGGCGGGCGGGGGCTGCTCCAGCAGGACGGCCCGGCGGGGATCGAAGCCGGGCTGGGCGATGCGGGCGGGGATGGTCGCGGCGGGGAGCACTTCCGCGCCGCCCACCACGAAGGCCCGGGGTAGCGCCGCCGTATTCGAGTACACAACTACGCGGTCATTATATATAGGCGCTAAGCTGCTGGGCAGCATCCCTTTAGCGACGAATCCGAGATCGAAGGCGCGGGCCGCTCCTACTCGGTAGAGCGTGCCCTCCGGGTAACTGTCATCCCGGCTGCTACGTACCGCTACCGTGTCGCCGGCCCGCCCGGGTGATTCCAGAATCAGCACCAGGGGATCGCCTCCCTGCACCGGCAACGGCGGGAAGGTGAACGTGATCCAGGGCTGCCCCCGCCAGGGTGACGGGTCGACCGTTTGGGTGATCAGATCGGTAGTCGCGGTTAAGCTCCGGCGTAAGTGGAGTGTCACTGGCCCATGGTTCACTCGGCCCAGGGTGTCGAAGGCGATCTTGAGGCTGCTCAGGTTGGCGGGCGCCAGCAGGGTCTGGGTGATTGGCCGATCGGCTAGCTCCGTCAGTGTCCGATCGGCCTGCGTTTGCTGAATGATATTTAGTGGGCCGCCCGCGGCGAGGTACTTTACGTTGAGTAAGTTCGCCGCGGCGCTGAGGTAGCTTTGCGGCCGCAGCATGACATTGAAGTAGGTCCCTTCGTGAATACGGGGGTCGCTGGAGGCCCAAAAATCCTCGTAGCGCGCCAAATGCAGGGAATCATAACCCTGTACATCTTGGATTCCATAAAGAGTCGCACTATTGGGCACAAACATGGGACCATAGCTGTCGACGCCCAGCATCCGCCAGGGACCAGGATCGGCGCGCATGACATTCGCGGCCCGCGTGCGCAGTTGCAGCGAGTCGGCAGATACATAGGTGTTGTAGTCGGGGGCGTAGGAGAGTAAATCGACAACCGTTATGCCCAGCAGCAGTCCGGACAGCACCGCGCGGCCGGACCGCAAGCGATCGCCGCGCAAGACGAGTAGCAGCATGGCCCAAATCCCCAAGGCGCCCGCCACCAGCGCCGCCTGGTGGAGCGCCGTCGCCTGGAGCTGATAGACAGCCGACCCGTCCGGACTAGCTTGCTGGTGTTGTACCAGGAGGTTGATAAGCTCCAGCGCCGCCACGATCAGTAGCCCAATCAAGGCACCCGCTCGGGCAGGCCGTTGCCGGGCGAGCTTGAGGAGAGCATCAAACCCGAGACCGGTCAGGGTCGCGGCACAGAAAATGAACAGATACGCAATACGCTGCGGTAGTTGGGCCTGAAAGCCGGGCAAGTGCTGGAATTGATCGAAAAGGGGCGCGCCTGCTGCGACGCCGAGCGCGCTCAACCCGGCGAGCGCCAAGAAGAGGACACGACGGCCCCGCCGGATCACTACAGCAACCACCGCCAACGCCAGGGGCGCTAAACCGATATACCAGCAATTATTGAAGAGCAGCGGCTCCCCGATACTGCCGACGGAGGTACCAAAGAGCTGCGGCACCAGCAGGCGTAGCAGATGATCCAGCGGCTCATAGCTAATCTGCGTCGTCGAGCTAGCGCGGGTCGTATATTGCACCAACTCCAGGAAGGGAAAGATTTGGGCGGCGGCTAGTCCTGGCCCCCAGGCCAGGATTGCACCCGCCCGCACGAGTTGTCCGGCCCACGCGCGCCACTCGTGGGGAGAACGACTCTGCCACGCGCTCCATCCGGCCACGACGAGACGTGCCCCGAGCCAACTACCCAAGAGCAGGCTGCTATAGAGGAACCATTGCAGATGACCGGAGAGGGCCAGCACGCCAAATAATAACCCAGCGCCGGCGGTCCAGGCCCCGGAGCGACGCCGCCAGGCGATCTCCGTCGCCGCCAGGACCCAGGGGAGCCAGCCATAGATATCGGCCACGCCGGTGATTTCGATGGCCATATACAGTTGGCCGCTACCGGCGAAGGCGAGACCGGCCAGCAGGCTACCAGTGCGACTGGTTCCTAGAACGCGCGCCAGCACAAACATACCTGCCCCCGCCAGCCACAGGTGGAACACCGCACTCACCTGCAAGGCGGTTGGCAACGGTAGCAGCCAGAGGAGCCACATCACCGGATAATAGAGCTGCGTTTGGGGATTGCCGGCGAAAGGATAGCCGGCGAAAATATCGGGGTACCACAGGGGCCATTCCCCTCCGGCCAGGCTGCGGCGAATAAAGACTTGCCAGGGCAGAAAAATGAGCGCGGAGTCCGCCAGTGTTCCGTTATGGACCGGCTGGGGGTGGATGATCGCCTGGGGCCCCCACAGGGCCAGGGTATCGACGGCAACAGGTACTTTCCCCGAGAGTATGGGGCCCACGAGGGCGAGGGCGAATCCCAGCAGCATCGCCAGGCAGGCGACCTCCGCTAATAGGCGGCGTCTGGAAGCGGTGGGAACCGTAGCCGCTAGCACAGGCATAAGTTCCTGCTGCGATCTGGTGGAGAAAGCGATGTGGTCATTGGTAGCGCCAGGCTCGGCAAGCTTCAGTTGCGATTCGAGGTTATCTGCGCACTCCATGAGACTCCTTCTCTCCGATATCGCTTGCCTCATCGCCAGCAGATACTGCGGCAGGCCGCGCCATGATCGCGGCCCCCCCGAGCCCCGGCAGCATCCGGCCGAGCACCGCGATGATCGCCCACCGCCAGTAGAGACCGAGCGGGGCGTGCCGTGCCGCCGTGGGCTGGAATCCGAAGCCGCGATAATAGGGGATCAGGGCGCCATAGCACATCAGGAGCACCGGGCCCCGCTCGCGCGCCAGCAGCGCCCGGATGATGGCGCCCGCCACCCCCCGGCTGCGGTATGTGGGATCGACCGCGACGCTCGATAACACCCGCTCCGATCCGATAGGCTTGATCTGGGCGCAGCCTAGCACGCGGCCGTCAGCGCCGCGGGCGATCATAAAATAGCGGATGCGCAGGCCGCGGGTGTCGAAGTGGACCGTTTTCAGCAGGCGGAGAATGGACGCGCGGTCCGCCGCCCCGGCCGGCGCGATCGTATAAGAATCCAGGCGCGCAGCCGTTCCATCCAGCACTGCGGCGTATGGTATACCCGTCTGGTGAGGCATACCTTCTCTTTTCTGCGCCCTGCTCCGTAGGTTGGCCCTGCTTCGCTGGGCCAACCCTGCCTATTATACCAGGGCGCGCGCGTGCTTCCAAGACCACGCACGGAGGCGCGCCGTTTTGCGGCGGAGCCGCGGCATGGCGTATAATGCCGGTATGTTGCCCCCGGCCGGCCTTCCCGGAGTAGCTGCGTGATCCCGGCCGCTGCGGCGCGCCCCCGGCTCGGGCCGGAGCTGGCCGGCTTGCTGGCGCTGCTGGGGTTCGTCCTGGCCCTGGCAGCCCCCATCCTAGCCGGGGGCGTGCCGGTCGCCGCCGATACGCTGGCGCTCTGGGGGCCCCAGGCGATCGGCGCCCACCCGCCGGTGCATAACTCGGCGCTTGCCGACTCGGCGCTGCAGGGCTGGCCCTGGCAGGTCTTTATCCGCCAGAGCCTGGCCCACGGCGAGTGGCCGCTCTGGGACCCGGACCTGTTTGCCGGCTACCCCTTCCTGGGCAACGACCAGCACCAGCTCTATTATCCGATCGCCTGGCTGCTCTGGCTGTTACCGCTGCCGGCCGCCATGCAGACCAATGTGCTGCTGCATCTCTGGCTGGCGGGCGCGGGGATGTATCTCCTGGGCCGGGTGCTCGGGGCCAGCCGCAGCGGCAGCCTGCTGGGGGCGCTGGCCTTTACCGCCAGTGGCCAGGCCTACACCGCGCTCGACATCCTCAACATCCTCGATATTTACGTCTGGCTTCCCTGGGTCCTGGCGGCGACGGAGATCGCCTGGCGCCGCCGATCGTGGCCCTGGACGGCCGGCGGCGCCCTACTCTTCGGCGTGCAGGCACTGGCCGGCCACCTGCCCTGGTTCCTCTACAGCAGCATGTTCCTGGGGCTCTGGCTGGCCCTGCGCGTGCTGGCGCTGGTCCGTGATCGCTGGCGCCGCGCCCCCGGTGACCCCCCCGCCGTCTTCTGGGGCCAGGTGGCGCGTGCCGCGGCGATCCTGGCCGGGGGCCCGGCCGTCGCGGCGATCCACCTGCTGCCGTTCGCCGAGCTGGCCGGGCTTTCCTCGCGGGTGGTCGCCGCCGGTCTCGCGCCGGGCCCGGACCAGATCGACCGCACCGGGCGCCTGCTGGCCCGCCAGGTGCAGGTGCTGGTGCCCCAGTTTCTCGGCACCTCCGTCGGCAGCATCGGCCAGCCGCTGGTGTTCAACAACTGCTGGTACGTGGGGCTCGCCCCGCTGGCGCTGGCCGCGCTGGCCCTGCTGGTCCGCCGCGAGCGGCGGGTCTGGGCGTTGGCCGCGCTGGGCCTGGCCGCCTTCGCGGTGGCCGCCAACCTGCCGTTCTTCAACCGCCTGCACCAGCTGCCGAGCCTCCAGGCGCAGCTGCCGGCGCGCGCGGCCTATGTCTTCATCGTCTGCATGGCGGCGCTCAGCGGCCTCGGCTTCGACGCGGCCCTGGCGCTCGCCCGGGCCCAGCCGCGCCGGGCGGCGGGGGTCCTCGGGCTGCTGGCGGTGGGGGGGGCGGGGCTCGCCTACCTGGTCGTCGACGCCCACCGGCTGGCGGTGAGCACGCCCGCGCTGTATCAACTGCAAGTGGACGCCCTGCGCCAGGCCGGCCTGATCGCCGGGGCGCTTGGGGTCTGGGCGGGGGCCGTGCTCGTGCTGCGCGGCGATCGCCGCTGGTGGGGCCACGCGGCATTGGCCGGCGGGCTGCTCGGCCTCACGGTGGTCGACCTGCTGACCTACGCGCCCGGCTACAACACCTATGTCCGCCCGGAAGCGTTGCAGTTGCGGGCGCCGGCGGCCGACGTGATGCGCGCCGACCCGGGGCTCTGGCGCATGATGGCGCCCGACGCCCCGGGCGCGATGTTCGTGCCCAACACCGCCCGGCTGTATGGGCTCCATGATGTGCAGGGCTACGACTCGCTGCACCTGGCGCGCTACGAAGCGTTCTGGGCGGCCGCCGACCCGCAGGTGGGCACGGGGGCCTATTTTAACGTCATGATCCGGCCCCAGAATGTCGTGCCGGCGCAGGCCGATCTGCTGGGCGTCAAGTATGTGACCACCTGGGCGCCGTTATCCCCCCTGCCGGCCAAGCTGGCGCCGATGTATGAAGGAATGGGCGCCGTTTACACGAACCAGCGGGCACTGCCTCGCGCCTTTGTGGTCGATCGCGCCATCGTGTTGCCGGCCGCGGCGATCCCGGCCCGGGTTGCGCAGCCCGGCTTCGATCCGCGCCAGGCCGTGTTGCTGGAACAGCCGCCACCGGCCGGCTTCGCTGCGCCGGCCGGCCCGGCCGGCGCTCCCGGGCGGGCGACCATCACCCGCTACCAGAACCTGAGCGTCGACGTGACGGCGCAACTGGACCGGCCGGGCTGGCTCGTGCTCGCGGACGTCAACTATCCGGGCTGGCAGGTCACGGTCGACGGGCAGGCGGCGCCGCTGTACACGGCCTATTATATCTTGCGTGCCGTGCCGTTGGCCGCCGGCCGCCACCAGGTCCGCTTCTATTTCCAGCCCGGCTCGGTCCTGCTGGGGGCGGCGATCACGCTCGGCGCCCTGCTTGCTGCCGCCGGCGTGATCGGCGGCAGCTATCTCCGCCGGCGGAAGCCCAGCCGAACCTGAAAAGGGCTCAGCCCCCGAGCTCATAGGTCCGGTGCCATAATTGGATAACGGTATCTCCCACCAGCAGACTAAGACCGATCACGTGGGCACCCATTAGCGCCGGGCCCGGCGCGCCCTGAAATAAGAAGCCGCTCTCCCCCTGGGCGAACTCAGGATGGGCCGCCAGGACGTCCGGCCGGGGATGGCCCAAAGTGGCTTCGCCCACCAGCCGCCCGTCCACGCTCACGCGGATGGCGGTGAGGCGATCGTGGGCCAGGGCCCAGCCGCGGATCATGAGGCCGCCTTCTGTCTGCGTGATCTCGTCGACGAAGCAGAGCGACCGGTCGCGCGATACGGGGCTTCCGGCTTGTTGATAATGGATGGGGGTCGCGTTCGTGACCACGTTGGGAAAGTAAAGTGGGAAATCCGCGGCATTCTCCGGGATGTAGCGCCGCGATCTTTGTGGCGAGTGGGTAAAGACAAACAGCATGGTATGCACGCCGATCTCCTGGGCCAGGTTCTGCGCCACATGAATCTCTTCGTCGCTGTCGTTGAACGTGAACAGGATGTACTTCCAGATGAGCGCCTGGGGCTGGCCGTTGACCTGCTTGGGGATGTCGCGCATAAACTGGATGACGCGGTCGATTTGGCCGCCAATCCGGTATTGTTCATAACTGCTCTGGCGGGCGCCGTCGCAGGAGACGAAGATTTCGTCCAGCCGCTCGCCGCCGGTCGCCGCGAGGTACGTCGCGTTGCCACTGGTGATGAGGCGCTGCCGAGTCTGGGGGAAATAGCCCCGGGCCTGCCGCACGAACTGGGGAAATTCAGGATGCAGTAAGGGCTCGCCCTGGCCGCAATATTCGATCTCACCCACCGTGAACCCCGTCTCGTGCAAACTGCGCAACACGCCGGCGAAGACGGATAGCGCCATGCGGAAAGGCCGGGGGCGGGACTGCACCTGGATCGCGTTGGAGCAGGCGGGGCAACGCAGGCGACAGGCCAGCGACGGCTCGACCTGGATCTTACGGATCTGCTGCCGGCTGAAGGCATCCGCATAAGGCTCATTGGGACGAAAGAAGGCACAGCTGGGGCAGGTCGCGGGCCAGGGCGGCTCCCCGCGCTGGAGCGCGGCCCGAATATGCGTATACCGTGGGTTGGCGAGCAGGGCGGCGATATTCCAGTCCGGTACGTTGGGCGTTGCGTGCCCGAGGATGATTTGTTCGCCCGCGTCGTCATCACAGGGGATGTCGCCATTGCTGCGCACATAGAGGGTATTCAGGATTTCGCAGTTCATACCGATCTCCTTCCAACTGGGAGGCACCCCGGGCCCAGGGTGGGAGCAGCACATGCCACATGGAGTGCAGAGCCGGCGCCGGGTATCTGTATGTGGCCGCAGAGTCTATTAAAGCAGAAAAGACGGGGTGTGGCTAGCGTAGCGCAGGGGGAAAAGCGCGACAAAAAGCGCGACAAAAAGCGTTACACCCAGCGTGACAGCGGCAGGGTCCGGGGATGGCCCCTGCTCGCCTAGATGGGCGAGCAGGGGCGAGAGAATGCTGAAGCTCAGGATCGCGGTTTGCGGCGCGCCCAGGGCAGGCGCGGGGCGCGGGCGGCGACCAGCTCCCTTTCCCGCCGGCGTAGGCGCTGCTCCAGGTCGGCCAGGGCGCGGTTTTTGCGCCCGACTTCGGTTTCCAACTGCGCAATATACTTGTTCTTGCGTTCCATGTCGGCCAGGAGGGGGCCCAGGGAATCGACCGGCGCGGGAGTCGGCGCCGGGCCCGGTGCCGCGGCGGCATGGTCCTGCGCCCCGGCCTGGGCGGCTTGGGCCGCCGCCCGCAGGGTGGTCATAACCGGCGACTGCATCGTCTGGGCGGGGGTGTCGGACTTGCGGCCCACCGCCACGACCAGCTGGTCGTTTTGGTGGTCAATGTGCACGGACTCGAAGCCCGCTTCTTCCATGAACTTTTGCATTTCCTGCGGCGTGCTGAACTGGCTCATATGCCCGGGCCGCTGGCCGTAGGGATAGGCCTGCCAGGTCTTCAAAAACTCTTGCCACGCCGCGGGGGCGAGTAGATTATAGGTATCGAAATAGACGCGGCCCCCCGGCTTGAGCACCCGGAACGCTTCGCAGATATAGGTAAACATGTCCAGCTTATCGACGTGCATAAACACGATCGACGAGTAGACACAATCAAAAGTATGCTCCGGGAAAATGCGCAGGCTGTTGTCGGGTAACTCATGCAAGACAATATTGGGCACATCCGCGGTGCGTTGCCGGGCGTAGGCAATCATATTGCCGGAAATGTCGCCGCCGTGCCATTCGCCACAGTAGGGCGCCAATTCGCGCCCGATCCGGGCGACGCCACAGCCGATCTCGAAGACCTTGTCGGCCGGCGCGATTTGCAGTACTTCGCGCAGGAACTGCGCCGTGCGCGCGCCGTTGCTGCGGATCTCGTCTTCGTCGTCGATGCAGCAGACATAAAACGACGCGTCGGCAAACGTCGTGCTCAGGTTATTCCAGATCGCTTTGTAGTCCTTCATCAGGGTGTGCGCTCCTATACGGTATAGCTACAGTACAGCTACGGTACAGTTAGAGTGAAATAAATGGTTCGGGCTACAAGATACCACAAATGTGCCTGTCCGTCCACCCACCCGGGTAGCTGGCTAGCTTCCTGTTCTTGCTATTGCCTTTTGCTCCTGGTATACTTGGTTTGGGCCCCTCTTCGCCGTTGTGATACGCACGAACCATCGCGGTGCGACATCGAGATCGACGTCGCGCAAACCGTAAGGAGTTAGTCGTGAACCAGCCAACTTCCGCTCTTTCTGTCACTGCCGTCTCCCGGATGGGCCGCCTGCTGGCCGCCGGCGCCCTAGGCCTCTGGCTCCTGGCGACCGGCCTGCGGCCGGGCCCGGCCGCAGCGTCGCCAACGGATGCGATCACCCTGACGGCGCCGAATAATACGACGGTGGCCGAATCGGATGATTATGCTACCCAGGTGCTGGGCAACCCCTGGGACATGAACGGCCCCGAGGACACCGACTACCTCGACCACATGACCCCGCCGACCATCAGCAATGGGATCTGGAGCTCCCAGACGACGGCCGATTATGGCTCCATTTACCTCAAGTCGCAAGGCTGGCCTACGTCAATGGAGTATCTAGGGGAGCCGAGTGGCGCGGTCTATCCGATCGACAGCCGCCGCTTCACCCATCTGCGCCTGCGGATGTACAGTAGCGTGGCCGATCAGATCGTCGTCTGGTGGTTCACCAGGCATAACTTCACGCCGAGCGGCAATAGCCAGTTTGTGCCCACCCAGGCCGGCTGGCATGTATATGACATCGACCTGACCGCGGGCAGCAACTGGCTCTCGGCCGCCACCTGGAGCGGGCTGCGGCTCGACCCGGTCTTCCACCTGGGCCATTCCAACGTGACCATCCAACTGGACTGGGCGCGGCTCACCCCGGCCACCGGCTCCAGCGTGAGCGTGCAGTGGACCGCGACCGGCACCAGCCCGGTGAGCCTCTACGTGACCACCGGGCCGAACGGGCCCGACGAAATGCGGATTGCCTCGGGCCTGGCGGCCAGCAGTGGCGGGTACACCTGGAGCACCGCGGGGATCGCCCCGGGGACCTATTACATCCACGCGGTCATGGGTACGGCATCCAGCTATAGCGGACCCCTAATCGTCAATAATGCGCCGGTGCTGACCTTGACGGCCCCCAGCCCCAGCAGTGGCGAAGATTTCGCCTCGACGCATCTGGCCCAGCCCTGGACGCTGACGAACATTTCCCAGCTGCAGGCCTGGTTCAACATCGCGAATATCAGCTTTGGCCCCAGCTATATGCAGGCCTCGGCGACTAATGGGGACCCACAGCTCTGGCCGCTGAACATGGATACGGCCCATGCCGTCGACACCAGCAAATATCACTACTTTAGCTACAATATCTATATCCCTCGGCCAGCGGGGGCCTTTGCCAATGGCCAGTACAGCCAATGGAACGGGGGGCCCCGTGCTATCTGGTCCCAAGGTAACCAACCCCTGAACTGGCAACAGACGAAAGTGGTCATTGGTTGGTATAATCGGTGGTTGCATGTGGCGCAGGATCTGCGCAATACGCAAAATCTCGAAACCGGATCAACCCTGGGTTGGGTCGGGACTCCGGCAATCTTTCGCTTCGATCCCCATGAGAGCGATAATCTGGGCACCAATATCTTGCCGCCCTTCTTCCAGGCGGGCCAGTTGCGCCTGACCGCCGACCCGACCGTGGCCAGCGGCGGCGCGACGACGATCACCTGGGTGCCGGGCAAGGCGACCGGCAACGTGACGCTCTATTACAATACGAGCCAGGCGCCCGGCGGCACGGCCATCGCCACGGTGCCGCTGAGCAGCGGCGGCTATGTCTGGACGGTTAACCTGCCGGGCGGCCAGTACTGGATCAGCGCGGTGGCCAATGACGGTCTGAACACCTTCACCCAGCTCGCGCTCGTGCCGCTGACGGTGGCCGGCAGCCGGCCCTGTCCGGCGACCTTCAGCGATGTGCCGGCTAGCGCGCCGTTCTACCTCTACATCTCCAGCCTCTTCTGCCGCAATATCGTCGACGGCTACAGCGACAACACGTTCCACCCGAACGATAACGCCCTACGCGGGCTGCTGGCCCAGTGGGTGGTGCGCGCCCGCGGCTGGGCGCTGGACACGACGGGCGCCCCGCACTTCAGCGACGTGGCGACGACCGACCCGCTCTACCCCTATATCGAGACGGCCTACGGGCACGGGGTGCTCAGCGGCTATAGCGACGGCACCTTCCGGCCCTATACCCAGGTGACGCGCGGCCAGATGAGCAAGATGATCGTCAACGCCCTGGGCTGGACGATCGACACAACCGGCGGCCCGCATTTCAGCGACGTGCCGACGAGCAACGCGTTCTATGCGCAGATCGAGACGCTCTATAACCACGGCGCCGTCAGCGGCTATGGCGACGGCACCTTCCGTTGGGGGGCGCCGCTCACCCGCGGCCAGCTGTCCAAGGTGCTATATAACGCCGTCGGGCCCTGAGGCGCGATCCGCGTCTGGCCCGGCCTTGCATAACGCGGCGCAAACATGGTATACTGGCCTGCCCGCTCCCTGTACGGGGAGCGGGCCTATTTTCGCCGGAAGCGCTGAGGTGCCAATAGACGGATGTCCCGCCAGCCAGAGACCGCCCCCGATCTCGTGCCCCGCACGACCGCCCCGTTCGTCACCGTGGTCATCCCCGCCTACAATGAAGCGCGCCGGTTGCCGAGCAGCCTGCGCCGGGTACAAGAATACCTGAACGGGCAACCCTATGCCTATGAGCTGATCGTCGTCGACGACGGCAGTGCCGACAATACGGCTGCGCTGGCCGAGGAGCGGGCGGCGCAGGATGCCCGGGTGCGGGTGATCCGCAATCCGCACCGCGGCAAAGGGGCCGCCGTGCGCACCGGCATGCTGGCGGGCCGCGGCCGCTATGTCCTTTATTCCGACGCGGACCTTTCGACCCCGATTGAAGAGCTCGGCAAGCTCCTGACGTGGCTGGAGCAGGGCTATGATATCGCCATCGGCTCCCGCGAGGGCCAGGGCGCAGTGCGCTACAATGAGCCCGGCTATCGCCACCTGATGGGCCGGGTCTTCAACCAGATCGTGCGCCTGCTCGCGCTCCGCCAGTTCAACGACACCCAGTGTGGCTTCAAAGCCTTCACCCACGCCGCCAGCGAGGACCTCTTCCGGGCGGTGCAGCTCTATGGCGATAATGCCGGCCTGGTGAAGGGCGCCATGGTCACGGCCTTCGACGTCGAGGTGCTCTACCTGGCGCTGAAACGGCGCTACCGGGTCAAAGAAGTGCCTGTCCGCTGGTATTATGCCAACGACAGCAAAGTCAGCGCGGGGCGTGACTCGTTGCGCAACCTACGCGATGTGCTCCGCGTGCGCTGGAACGATCTGCGCGGCAAATACGGCAAGCGGCGCACCCCCTCGCGCTCCGCCTGAGTTCTCCCCCTCTGTAATATAGGGTCCCGCGGCCGGGGCTGGGTCGCGGCGTCTACCCCGGTGAGGGGAGGGCCGGGCCGGGGGTGCTTGTGGGCGCCGGCCGGGGGGTCGACGTGGCCGGCGGCGGCGTGCTGGTCGGCGGGGGCGGGGTGGCCTTCGGCGGCGGGGTAGGCGTATCATCCACCGGCTGCGGCGTGACCGGCGGAGGCGTGGCGGTGGGCACTGGCGGGGGCGTGGCGGTGGGCACTGGTGGTGGCGTGTCGGTCGGCGGGGGCGGGGGCGTGTCAGTTGGTCGTGGCAGGGGCGTGCTGGACGGCGGCAGCGGTGTCCGGGTCGGCTTGCCGGTGATCGTCTCTACAGGCACTGGCGGCGTATCGGTGGGCGGCGGGGGCGTGTCGGTCGGCGGAGGCGCGGGCGTATTGCTTGCCGCCGTGGTCGGAATCGGCGTGCTAGAGGGAGGGGACGGCGCGGCGGGGGCCGTCCGGACCGTGGGCCCGATTGCCGGCGTCGCCGATCGGGTCGGCAAGGCGGCCGCCACGACCAGTACGCTCGTGGGATGTGCCGGCGGGGGGACGGTGGGCGAGAGGACGCCGGCGACCCGGCTGGGGGCGGCGGTCGCGGTGGCCGGCGGTTTCGTCACGGTCACCGCGGGATGGCCGCCGGCCGGGGCGCGCGGCGGCACGGTGGGGAGCGGGGTCGGGAGCGGGGTCGGGGTGGCGGGGGCCGGCGAGGGCGGCGCCGGGTCCGGCCGGGGGGTGGGCGATGGAGGGGCCGGTGGGGGCACCACCAGGGCCACCAGCGTGCGGGTCGGGGCGACGGCAGTGGGCGTCACGGGCGGCCGGGGCGCGATCGCCTGGCCGGTCAACAGGTAGGCCAGGCCGGCGGCGAGCACCAGCAGGCCGAGCGCCAGCACGGCGCCCGTCCCGCGCCGCGGCCGGGCCAGCGGCTGGCGGACGGGCGCCAGAATGGTGGTGCGCCCGCGACCGGCGTGCGCCCCGGTCAGCGGCTGGGCCAGCGCGAGAGCGGCGCCGGACGCCTGCAGGGGCGGCGCCGGCTCGGCAATCGGGGTTACGGCGGCCAGGATCGGCAGTGGGACCGGCGGCGTCTCCGGCGCCTCCGCATCTGGCCCCGCCTCGCCGGCGCGCGATTCCGGGGCCGGGGCCGGAGCGCGGGCAGGGGGCGGCGCCTCGCCTTCGGCGGCCTCCCGCGCCGCCCGGATAAACGCCGGCCGCGCCTCGGCGGGGATGTCGAGGGCCGCCACCAGCAACTCGGCCACCTGGCGCGACGGCCGCCGATCGCCCGCCTCGAACTTGCGGATCGCCGCGGCCGTGCAGCCGACCCGCGCGGCGAGCTCACGCTGCGTCAGGTCGAGCGCTTTGCGGCGTTCCTTGAGCCACAGTCCAAATGCGGGATGCCCGGTCATTAGCTCCTCGTGGGTTGCCTGGTAGGATGGTTGCCCTGATTATACCAGATTCCCGTGTGACCGGCGGCCCCTGCACCAGCCAGCAGTGATTTCTGGACGGTAGCGCCGCCGGTAACGCTAATTGTCACCCAAAGTGTCACGCTCCCGGGCCCGCAAAAGGTTTCGTCAGCCGCCGGTTTGTGCTCTAATAGGGGTATTCAGATCTGCGCTACGATTGGGCTGGCAACCTGGCGGGAGATTTCACAAATGCGCGCACGATACGGGGCGGGGTGGATAATAGCCCTGCTGCTGGGCCTGCTCGTGGGCCTGGGCCGGGGGTGGGCTGTGCAGGCCGCCGATGGCGCCGCCGCTACCGGCAACCGCGTCGGCTACGCCCCCCCTGCCAACCAACACGGCCCCGCCGCTACGGGCAAGCGCGTCGGCTACGCCGACCAGCATCCCATTGAAGCAGCACTAAGGAGCAACCATAACCCTGAACTATAGGAGGCGTACGATGCACCGTTTGTTTGCCCTGCTCGGCCTGGGCCTGGCCCTCACCCTCTTCCTGCTGCTCGCCCCCGGGCTGGCCGGGCGGCCCAGGCCGACGCCGCCTCCCGCGGCGGCGCACGCCGTCCCGGGCGCGGGACGGGCGCTGGATCTCGGCCACCTCCCGCTGGCTTTCGCGCCGCAGCCCGGCCCGGCGCACGCTCCCGCACGCTTCCAGGCGCAGACCCCCGCCGGCACCCTCTTCTTCACGCCCGCCGCAGTCGTGCTCGCCCTTAATACGGCCGGCCCGCGGCCGCAAGACAGCACTCGTACCCACTCAGCACTCAGGACTTTCAACTCAGGACTGAAGGAAGCTGCTCCGCCGGCGCCCGCACAGGTGCGGCTGCAGTGGCTGGGCGCCAATCCCGCGCCCGTCCTTACCGGGGCGAGTCCCCTGGCGGGGCGGGTCAACTACTTTGTGGGCGACGACCCGGCGCAGTGGCAGACGGACCTGCCGACCTATAGCCTGCTCCTCTACCAGGAGCTCTATCCGGGGATCAGCCTGCGCTATGGCGGGACCGCCGGGGCGCTGAAGGGCACCTACACCCTGGCGCCCGGGGCCGACCCGGGCGCGATCCGCTGGCGCTACCAGGGGGTGGGCCCGGGGACGCTCGACGCGGCGGGCAATCTCCACCTCCCCCTGGCCAGTACGGCGGCCGGCAGCCCGCCGCCCGCACTCGTCGAGCAGGCACCCGTCGCCTGGCAGGAGCGCGCGGGCCAGCGCGCACCGGTCGCCATTCGCTACGCGCTTGGGGCGGATGGCAGCATCGGCTTCGCCCTGGGGGCCTATGATCGGCGCCGGCCGTTGACGATCGACCCGACGCTGATTTACGCCACGTACTTCGGCGGGAGCGCTGATGATTATGGCTTTGCCGCCGCGCTCGACGCGGCGGGGGATCTGTATATCACCGGCTCTACCACCTCGGCCGATTTCCCCCTGGTCGCGCCTTTCCAGGCGAACTGCGCAAGTGGTTGCGATTATGCCTTTGTCACGAAGCTCGATTCGACCGGCACCGTTCTCTATTCTACCTACCTCGGCGGCGATAGCTTCAACCAGGGGCTCGGCATCGTCGTGGACGCCGGCGGCAACGCCTATGTCACCGGCGGTACGCAGTCGACCAATTTCCCGCTAATGAATCCCTATCAGTCCACTAATCGTACCGGCTTCACCACCGCTTTTGTGACGAAGCTGAGCCCAACCGGCGCCGCCCTGGTTTACTCCACCTATCTGGGGGGCAGCATATTGGAGCAGGGCTTGCACATCGCGGTCGATGGGACCGGGGCCGCCTACGTGGCCGGCTACACCGAGTCCCGCGATTTCCCAGTGCTCAATGCGGTCCAACCCAGCCACGGCGGTGATATCGACGCGTTCGTAACAAAGTTCATGCCCAGCGGTACCGCCCTTAGCTATTCAACCTACCTGGGCGGCAGTGACCAAGAATATCCGACTGGCCTGGCCATTGATGCGGTGGGTAGTGTATACCTCGCCGGAGAGACATCTTCGCCTGACTTCCCGGTGCGTCATGCCTACCAGGGCGTGCTCAAGGGCCCCGGGGATGCCTTCGTGACCAGGCTGAACGCGAGCGGATCGGCGTTCGTCTACTCGACGTACCTGGGCGGCAGTGGCCGCGATGGGGCCGGGGGGCTGGCCGTGGATGCGGCGGGCAACGTCTATGTGGCGGGCGCGACCACGTCGACGGATTTTCCGCTGGTGCATCCCTATCAGCGGGTTTATGCCGGCGGTGGGCAGGATGGCGATGTGTTCGTGGCGAAGCTGAACGCAACCGGCGCCGCCTTACTCTACTCCACCTATCTGGGCGGCAGTGGCGACGATTTCACCAGCGCGATCGGCGTCGATGGCGCCGGGAATGCCTATGTGACCGGCCTCACCCTTTCGACCAACTTTCCGCTCGCCGCCCCGATCCAATCTACGCTGGCCGGTGGCTACGATGTCTTCGTCACGCAATTCCAGGCGACCGGCGCGACCCTGGGGTACTCCACCTACCTGGGCGGTAGCGGCGATGACGACGTGCGCGGCCTGGCCGTCGACGCCGCCGGAACCGTCTACCTCGTCGGGGGCACACGATCCACAAATTTCCCGGTCACCGCTGATGCCTTCCAAACCACACTGCTGGGCACCACCGACGCCTTTATCGCGCGGATTGATCCCCGCGTGCTCACACCGACGCCGACGGTTACGGGCACGCCGCCGACTCCCCTCCCCACCCGGACGCTCTGGCCGCGCAGCACGTCCACGCCGACCGCGACCCCCTCGCCTTCACCCACCCCGCCGTGTCCCGAGGCGCACTTCGTCGACGTTTGCGTGGACGCCTGGTACTACCCGCCGGTCACCGACCTGGTCACTCTGGGGGCGATCAGCGGCTACACGTGCGGCACGCCCGGGGAGCCCTGCGACCCGCAGAATCGGCCGTACTTCCGCCCCTACGCCGACATTACCCGCGGCCAGCTTACCAAGGCGGCCATCGTCGCCTTCGCCATCCCGGTCAGCGCCACGGAACAACTGTTCGCCGATGTGCCGCCCGACAACGCCTTCTACCCCTACATCAACACGGCCTTCACCCTCAACATCGTCGGCGGTTATACATGCGGGGGGCCGGGCGAGCCCTGCGACAGCCAGAACCGGCCCTATTTCCGGCCCTACGCCAGCATCACACGGGGCCAGGCCAGCAAAATCATCACCCTGGCGCAGGGCTGGGGCGTGCTGACGCCGCCAGAGGCCAGCTTTGAGGACGTGCCGGCCAGCCAGCCCTTCTACAGCTACATCGAAACGATCCGCGCGGCCGGGACGATCAGCGGCTACGACTGCGGGGGGCCGGGCGAGCCCTGTGACGCCACCAACCGGCCCTACTTCCGGCCGGGCAACAACATTACCCGGGCGCAAGCGGCCAAGATCCTCGATCTGGCGCGCACCCAGGCGCCGCCGACGCCAACCCCCGCCGCGACCCAGACGGCCGCTCCCGCATTGACCGCGACGGCCACGCCGCTACCGGCCACCGCGTCGGCTACGCCGACCAGCACCTCCACCGCGGCCGTGTCGACGGTCACACCCACCGCGGCCGTGTCGACGGTCACACCCACCGCGGGCGCCAAAGCCGGGCCGCCCCACCCGTAGCCTCTCCACCGACCTCGCGATTCGCGCGCCGCCCGGGGACCCGCTCGCAGAGCGGGTCCCCGGGGCGGTACGCCATTGAATTAGTACACATGTTCTGGTATAATAAGGGCCAGGTGTCCTGCGCGGGGCGCTACGTGCGCCGCCGACTCTCTAATCCAGGGTGGAATCCAGTGTATCCTGCACCATATCGTGGGGACGGCCGCGGGCCGCTCGCCACTTTCTTGCATACGCCGGCCTACCGCTACCTGCTGGTCGGGATCGCCGGCTTCTGCCTCTTCGTCGCCGCCCTGGCCTGGTCGCTGCAGGGCGACCGCCAGACGCATCGGGGCCGCTACGCGATTCCGCCGGGGCAGGCCTATCATGTGCGCGCCTCAGGCGAAGCGGTGCCCGTCGGCGGCGGCGCCGTGTCCGCCACGACGCCTGTGCCCGTCCACGCCAGCCTGCTTGACCACCAGTATCATATCACCGCGGAGTTCGGCCACTACCCGAACGGCAGCCCGCACTATGGGCTGGACCTGGACGCCTGGTCGGGCACCATTGTCCATGCACCGGTGGCCGGGACCGTGACCGATGTGTTCCGCGGCTGCGTGCAGGGCGATCTCACCTGTGGCCAAGGCTGGGGCAACCACGTCTGGTTCCAGTCGATCGAGACCAACCACTACATTCTGGTCGCCCACTTTCAGGAGATCGACGACTGGGTGCAGGTGGGCGTGACCTTCGACGCGGGCGCGCCATTCGGCCAGAGCGGCTCAACCGGCTATTCCAGTGGCCCGCACATCCACCTGCAGGTCAACCCCGAGCAGATGGGCAACCCGGGCTCGACCAACCCCGCCTGGGAGTTCCCCTGGCTCCATTGCACCGAGCCGGTGCTCGGCGCCCTGTTCGGCGCGCCCTGTCCGTAGAAGGGCTGGGGCTAGGGGGTCGGGGGCGCGGTCGGCACCGGCCCGGGCAAGGGCAGGCCGTTGGGGTAACGCCACTGCACATAGTGCTGGCCGATGTTGCCCATCTGCACCCGCCAGGCCGGCGCATAGTCGGGGATGTAGGTCAGCACCCGGCGCTCATAGCACTGGATGAGCACGTCGTGTAGCTCATTGGCGATCTTCACCCGCGCCCAGTAGGCCTCGCTGATCGGGAGCCCACTGGTGAAGAACCACGGATCGCTCAGCGGGGCGTCGATCGTCTGGCCATTATCGCGCACCGGCCCCCGGGCATTCAGGTAGTCCCAGAAGACGCCCGGCAGATTATGCCCGGTCAGGGGCTCGAACCGCACATAGCTGACATTATACACCGCCATGCCGGGGGCGGGGGCCACCTGGCCGGCCCGGTTGAGGCTATCAAGGACCGGCTGCCCCGTGCGCTCGACCACTTTGTGGTCGCCCAGCGGCGTGTTGGCCAGGTCGGTAAAGCTGGCATAGGTCGGCGCGTTGAGGTCGTCGGCATCCGAGGCGAGCGGGATACGGGCCGGCCCGCCGGGCCAGTTGACATAACGCGAATTGCCGTATTGGATGCGGCCGGCGAT
>DATGEF010000091.1:0-7774 GCA_035310405.1 Chloroflexia bacterium
GATCTCCAGAAGATCGTCGTCAACGGCCTGATCATCGGCTTCCTCTGGCTGACGGTGGTCTTCGCGAACTTCGCCGAGGCCCTGGCCGAGGGCCGGGGCAAGGCGCAGGCCGCTACCCTGCGCAAAACCAAAGTCGGGGCCCAGGCCAAGCGCCTCCAGGATGCCCAGCGCCGCAAGTACGAGGTCCTCGCCGCCGCGGCCCTGCACAAAGGCGATCTGGTGCTGGTGGAGGCCGGCGACCTGATCCCCAGCGACGGCGAGGTGATCCAGGGCGTGGCCTACGTCAACGAGGCGGCCATCACCGGCGAGTCGGCCCCGGTGATCAAGGAGCCGGGCACCGACATCTCCTCCAGCGTCACCGGCGGCACGACGATCATCAGCGACTCGCTGGTGATCCGCATCAGCGCCGAGCCCGGGCACACGTTCTTGGACCGCATGATCGCCCTGGTCGAGGGCGCCGCCCGCCAGAAGACGCCCAACGAGATCGCCCTCAACATCCTGCTGGTCGGCCTGACGGTGATCTTCCTGATCGTCGTCGTCGCGCTCGGCCCCTTCGCCGCCTACTCGAACACCGTCGTCTCGGTGATCATCCTGGTCGCCCTGCTGGTGACGCTGATCCCGACGACCATCGGCGCCCTGCTCTCGGCCATCGGTATCGCCGGCATGGACCGGCTGGTGCAGCGCAACGTGCTGGCGATGAGCGGCCGGGCGGTGGAGGCGGCGGGGGATATCGACGTGCTGCTGCTGGACAAGACGGGCACAATCACCTTCGGCAACCGCATGGCCAGCGAGTTCATCCCGGTGCAGGGGCACGGCCTCGACGAACTGGCGCAGGCCGCGCTGCTAGCCTCGGTGGCCGACGACACGCCCGAAGGCAAGTCGATCGTGGCCCTGGCCGAGCGCATGGGCTACACCGCGCCGCCCGAATGGCGCGGCCCCACGGTCGAACTGGTGCCCTTCACCGCCGAGACGCGCGTCAGCGGCGCCGGACTGGGCGCGGTACGCATCATCAAAGGTGCGGTGGACTCCGTGCTGCGCCTGGCGCAGGCCACGCCGCCCGACCTGCAAGAGATCGCCGACTTCGTGGCCGGCGAGGGCGGCACGCCCCTGGCCGTGGCCCACAACGGCGCAGTGCTCGGCATCATCTACCTGAAAGACACGGTGAAGCCGGGCATCCGCGAGCGGTTCGCGGAGTTGCGCCAGATCGGCATCCGCACGATCATGATCACCGGCGATAACCCGCTGACCGCGGCGACCATCGCCCGCGAGGCCGGGGTGGACGACTTCGTGGCCCAGGCCAAGCCGGAGGACAAGATCCGCATCATCCGCGAGCAGCAGGCCCAGGGCCGCTTGGTCGCCATGACCGGCGATGGCACCAACGACGCCCCGGCGCTGGCCCAGGCCGACGTGGCCGTGGCCATGAACAGCGGCACGGCGGCGGCCAAAGAAGCCGGCAACATGGTGGACCTCGACAGCGACCCGACCAAGCTGCTCGACATCGTCTATATCGGCAAGCAGTTGCTGATGACGCGCGGCGCGCTGACGACGTTCAGCATTGCCAACGACGTCGCCAAGTACTTCGCCATCATCCCGGCGGCGTTCGCCGTGACCTACCCGGAATTGGGTACGCTGAACATCATGGGTCTGAATACCGGCACGGCGATCTTGAGCGCGATCATCTTCAACGCGCTGATCATCGTGGCCCTGATCCCGCTGTCGCTGCGCGGGGTCGCCTACCAGGCCGTGCCGGCGGCCGACATCTTGCGGCGCAACATCCTGATCTACGGCGTGGGCGGCATCATCGCCCCCTTTATCGGCATCAAGCTGATCGACATCCTGGTGAACCTGATCGGCCTGGGGAGTTAGTTTTGAGTTTTGCTCGCGCAGCGGTGCCGCAGGCACATTTTTGAGTTTTGAGTGAAGAATTCGTTTAACTCGAAACTCGAAACGAATAGAGGAAAGCTATGATTACGAAGGAAACGAAGTCAATAGGCAGTGGGCCGGAAACGGTGGGCAGTGCGCAAGATGCAACTCAAAACCTTGCCCTGAGCGCAGCCGAAGGGTCAAAACTCAAAAATATGCCTGCGGCACCGCTGCGCGAGCAAAACTCGCCGCCGGCCGCCGAGATCGAAGACGGGCTGAATATTGGGCGCCAGCTGGGCATCGGCCTGGGCATGGTGCTCTTCTTGACGGTCCTCACCGGACTGATCTATCCGCTGGTGGTTACGGGCCTGGCCCAGGTGGCTTTCCCGGCGCAGGCCAACGGCAGCCTGGTGACGGATGCCCACGGCCAGGTGGTCGGCTCGGCGCTGCTGGGCCAGGTGTTCACCGACACGCGCTACTTCTACGGGCGCCCCTCGGCGGGGGGCACCTTCGCGGGCAATAATTTCGCCTGGGCCGCGGACACCGTGCCCGGCGTATCGGGCGGCTCCAACCTGGGGCCGACCAACGCCACGCTGGTGCTGACCAACACGGTGCAGGCGGCCGCTGCCGTGCGCAGCGCCGAGGGGATCACCGGCTCGGTGCCGGTGGATCTGGCGACCGCCTCGGGGAGTGGGTTGGACCCGCACATCACTCCGGCGGCCGCCCGGCTCCAGGTGCCGCGCGTGGCGCAGGTCCGCCATCTGCCAGCGGCGCAAGTGCAGCAGTTCGTGGATCAGTACACTGAGGGCCGCGACCTGGGTTTCCTGGGCGAGCCGCGGGTGAACGTGCTGAAGTTGAACCTGGCGCTGGATGCGCTGCAAGGAGGCCGCTAATGACGACCCAGGGACCGGAGCCGGGCCGGCTGGCCGCCGGCGTGAACGTGATCACCATCTCGCGCCAATATGGCGCGGGCGGGAGCGAGCTGGCGCGGCTGCTCGCCGCGCGCTTCGGCTTCCGCGTGATCGATAATGAGCTGCTGGTGCTGGCGGCGGAGCGCAGCGGCCTGGACCTCGCCAAGATCGAGCGGGTCTATCAGCAGCGGCCCACCTTCCAGGATCTGCGCGTCTATAAGGAGCGATCGGAAAAGTACCTGGCCGCGGTGCATGACGTGCTGGAGACCCTGGCGCGGGAGGGTAATGTCGTCGTGGTGGGCCGGGGCGCCAACCTGGCGCTGCTGCACCACCCAAACGTCTTCAATCTGCGCGTCGTCGCCGATTTCGCCGCCCGCCTGGCCCATGTCCAACAGCGGGAAGGGCTGGACGAGTCGGCGGCCCGGCGCACGATCACCGAAGCCGACTACGCCCGCGAAGCCTACTACCGCTACCTGTACAACGTGATGCCGGACGATCCTCTGGCCTACGACCTGATCCTCAACACCAGCCGCTTGCCACTGGCGGAGGCCAGTGCCCTGGTCGCCGCCGCGTTTGAGGCGGTGCGCAGCGCGCGCCGGCCGGGGGTGCCCAATGAGTAAATTACGCTCCATTCTGCTGGTCGAAGACGACGTGGCGCTCTCTACAGTGCTGGCCCGCCATCTCGAAGCCCTGGGCTACGTGGTGCTGCTCGCCGGTACCTTTCGCGAGGCCGTCGAGCAGATGGCGATCAAACCGGCCCTGCTGATCCTGGATCTGACCTTGCCCGATGCCAGCGGCTGGGACGTGGCGCAGTGGTTGGAGTCGATCGCCGAGCCGGTGCCGATCATCATCATTTCCGGCAGCACCCCCGATACCCAACACGTTGAGCGCTTCCACCCGGTCGCCTTCCTGCCCAAGCCGTTCGCCATCGGCGCCCTGGTGGCGGCGGTCGAGGCCCAGGTGCCCCACCCGCAAAGCGCCTTCGGCGTATAATGGCGTAAGGAGGAATGCGCCCGGTGGTCCCAGATCGCGAGCCGCACCGGCCCAGCGCCGAGGAGATGCTGGCCCGGCTCCACGAGGAGGAAGGCGAGTCGGTGCCCAGCACGTCGCCGGGGGGGGGGCGGCTGCGCATCTTCCTGGGGGCGGCGCCCGGCGTGGGCAAAACCTACGAGATGCTGGTCGAGGCTCGCGAAGCCCGCCAGGCCGGGCAGGACGTGGTCGTCGGCCTCGTGGAGACCTATGGCCGCCCCCAGACCGCCGCCCAGGTCGACGACCTGGAGGTCGTGCCGCGTAAGCAAGTTGTCTATCAAGGGGTGACCCTCGAAGAACTGGATACGGCCGCGGTAATCGCGCGCCGCCCGCAGATCGCTTTGGTCGACGAGCTGGCCCATACCAACGCGCCCGGCTCCCCGCATGCGAAACGCTACGCAGACGTGATCGATCTGCTGCAGGCGGGGATCGATGTCTGGACCACCCTGAACGTGCAGCATATTGAGAGCCTGCACACCAATGTCGAGACGATCACCGGGGTGGCCGTCCGTGAGACGGTGCCCGACTGGGTGGTGGACCGTGCCGACGAGGTCTCGCTGGTGGACATCTCCGTCGAGGAGATGCACCGGCGCATGCGGGAGGGCAATATCTATCCCCCGGCCCAGGCCCGCATGGCGCTGCAACACTTCTTCCGCAAAGGGAATCTGACGGCGCTGCGCGAGCTGGCCCTGCGGCGCACCGCTGAGAATGTGGATGACGCGCTCGAACGCTATATGGCCGACCACCAGATCGCCGACCCCTGGCCGGCCAGCGAACGCATCCTGGTCGGGGTGGACCACCGGCCCTTCAGCAAAGACCTGATCCGCCGGGGCTGGCACCTGGCCCGGCGGCTGAAGGCCCCGCTGCTGGCGGTGCATGTCCAAACCCCCACCGCCGCCCTGACCCCGGACGAAGCGGCCAGCCTGCGCGATAACCTGGAACTGGCCGAGGACCTGGGGGCGGAAACCCTGACCGTCGCGGCCCCCGACGCGGCGGGGGCCCTGGCGCACCTGGCCCAGGCGCGGCATGTCACCCAGATCGTGCTGGGCAACACCCTGCGCGCCCCCTGGCGGGAGCTGCTCCGGCCGTCGCTCACCCACCGGCTGCTGGCCCAGGTGCGCGTGGATGTCCATCTGGTGCCCCCGCCCCGGGCGGGCGGGCGGGGCACGCCCCCAGAGCCGTCCTGATGCAGGTCCGCCGGCTGGTGCGTATCCTGGCCCCGCTGCCCGCCTTCCGGCGCGGCATGGATCGGCTGATCGCCGGCGCCGCGGCCGAGGAGACCCCCTGGCTGGCCCGCCTGCGCCGCTATGGGCTAACCGTTCTGGCGCTGGCGGCGACGACCGCCGGGTTCTGGCCGCTCAAAGAGAGCGCCGGGCTGCTCAATATCGGGCTGGTTTACCTGATCGTCGTGGCGGGCGCGGCCACCTTCGGCGGGCGCGGGCCGGGCCTGCTGGCCGCCGGGCTGGGCTTTGCCCTCTTCGATTTCTTCCTCATCCCGCCTTACCTGGAATTTGCGATCGGCGACCTGCATAATATCCTGGCCTTGTTTGTGTTTCTGGGATTCTCGGTGCTGATCAGCACCCTGATTACGCGCGCCCGCGAAGCGGCGGCGCAGGCCGAGCGCCGGGCGACCGACCTGCACCGGCTCTACGCGCTGAGCCAGACGGTCTTGCAGACGACCGGGCGGGACGCCATCCTGGCCGCCCTGGTCGCCCAGGTGGTCGACATGGTGGAGGCCGAGGCCGGCTGGATCTGGGTGCCGGCCGCCGACGGCCCGCTGAAACTGGCCGCCCAGGCTCCGGCGCAGGCGCGCGCCCCACTGCCCAGCGAGCGGGAGCTGGCGCAACACGCGTACATCCGGGCGGCCCTCCTCGGTTTGGGCGATGGCGTGCCTGGCGAGCGGTTACGCCCGCGCACGCTGTGCGCTCCCCTGCGCACCGCCGAGCAGGGGTGGGGCGTGCTGGGCGTGACGGCGGGGGGGCGCCGCCGCCCCTTCACCCGCGCCGAGCAGACCGTGCTGGTGACGCTGGCCGAGCAGGTGGCCCTGGCCCTCGACCGGCTGGCCCTGCGCGAGGAAGCCGAGCGCGCCGAGGTGCTGGAACGCACCGACGAGTTAAAATCGGCCCTGCTCCATACCGTGTCCCACGACCTGCGCACGCCGCTGGCCTCGATCAAAGCCACCGCGACCAGCCTGCTCGACCCGGCGATCACCTGGGACAGCGCCACGCAGCGGCTGTTCATCCAGGCGATCGACACGGAATGCGACCGCCTGACGCACCTGGTCAGCGATTTGCTGGAGATGTCGCGCATCGAAGGCGGGGCGCTCCAACTCACGCGCGACTGGTATGCCATCGGCGAAGTCATCGAAACGGTGCGCGAGCGACTGGCCGGGCGGCTGGCCGACCACCCGCTGGCGGTGGACGCACCCGCCGACCTGCCGCTGGTGCCGCTGGATTTCGTGAAGATCGACGCGGTGCTGACCAACCTGCTCGAAAACGCGATCAAGTACACCCCGCCGGGCACGCCGATCCTGGTGCGGGCGGTGGCCTGGGCGGGGGTGCTGGCGGTGACGGTGGCCGACCAGGGGCCGGGCGTGGCCCCGCAACACCTGGCGCACCTGTTCGACAAGTTCTACCGGGCGGGGGGTCGCTCTAGTCCGCAGGGCAGCGGGCTCGGGCTGGCGATTGTCAAGGGCATGGTCGAGGCGCACGGCGGCACCATTTCTGCACGCAGCAGCGCCGGGCAGGGGCTGACGATTACCTTCACCTTGCCGCTGACCCTGGCGGCGCCCGCGCCGGCGGGGGCGGGCGCCGGCCGCGCCGCCCCAGAGGAGGACACGGATGGCCGGTGAGCGCATCCTGGTGATCGAGGATGAACCGGCGGTGGTGCAGGCGATCCGCATTACCCTGCAAGGGCATGGCTTTCGCGTGGAAACCGCCGCCACCGGCGGCGAGGGCTACGCGAAGGCAGTCCACCCGCCGCCCCCGCAGGTGGTCCTATTGGACCTCGGCCTGCCGGATACCGATGGGCTGGCGGTCTGTACGCAGATCCGCCGCCAGAGTGGGGTGCCGATTATCGTGTTGACGGCGCGGGATGCCGAATACGAGAAGATCAGCGCGCTCGAGGGCGGCGCGGACGACTACGTGACCAAGCCGTTCGGCATGGGCGAGTTGCTGGCGCGGATTCGGGTGGCGCTGCGCCATGCGGCGGCCGGCCCCCCGGCTCTCGACACGCCCACCCGCATCGGCGAGTTGGTGCTGGACCCCGTGGCCCACGAGGTGACGGTCCGGGGCACCCCGATCCATCTGACCCCCACGGAGTTCAAGCTGCTGGCCACGCTGGTGGCGAACGCGGGCCGCGTCAGCACGCACCAGTTCTTGCTGCGCGCGGTCTGGGGCAGCGGCTATGCCGCCGATACCCAGCTCCTGCGGGTGTTCATGGGCCAGTTGCGGACCAAGATCGAACCCCACCCCGCGCAGCCCGAATACATCCGTACCGAACCGGGCATCGGCTACCGCTTCCGTCCCGCGGATGATCCCCCCTGACCCCCGCCCTCAGAAGACGACCGGGAGGGACTTCAGCCCGCGGAAGAGGATGTTGGGGTCCCACTCCGGCGCGTCGGTCGCCAGCCGCAGGGCGGGCAGGCGCCGCAGCACGGCACTGATCGCGATCTGGCCTTCCAGGCGCGCCAGCGGGGCGCCGATGCAAAAATGGGGGCCGTGCCCAAACGCGAGATGCCGGGTATCGGCCCGGCGGATGTCGAAGCGGTCGGGATCGGAGTAGCGGGCCGGGTCGCGATTCGCCGCGCCCAACACCAGTGTAATCGTCTGCCCCTCTTGCAGCGCCCGGCCATCGAGCGCGAAGTCGTCCTTGACCAGCCGCCCCATGGCGCGGATCGGACTTTCGTAGCGCAGCACTTCCTCCACCGCCCCTTTGATCAGCGCGGGATCGTCGCGCAATTCCTGAAGTTG
>DATGEF010000092.1:0-14651 GCA_035310405.1 Chloroflexia bacterium
CGCCCGTGCGGGGGTTCTCCTGGAACGGCACGCCACGCGCAAAGCTGCCGCCAAAGCGGCCCGTATAGAACTGGTTGAGAAACTGCCGGTGGTCGTAGCCGTTGATCCCCAGGCGGGCGGCCACCGCGTCGTCGAACGTCCAGCCGATATCGTCATGGCAGCGGACATAATTCACCCAGGCGCAGCGGGGATCGATCGGGAACCGCTCGCGCAACGACTGCGCGAGCAGGCGCACGTCGCGGGTGGCCAGCGCGTTCCACAGCAAGGCCATCAGCAAGGGGTTGTACGAGAGCTGGCACTCGTCCGGGCGGATATACTTGATCACTTCGTCGGGATGGACGATGGCCTCCGATTTGAAGAGCAGCGCCGGGGCGGCCAGGCGCACCACGGCATTGAAGGCCTGGATCAGCAGGTGGGCTTCCGGCAGGTTCTCGCACGGGGTGCCCATTTGCTTCCAGATAAAGGCCACGGCATCCAGCCGCAAGACTTCGACCCCCTGGTTGGCCAGGAAAAGCAGCTCCTCGGCCATGCTGGTGAAGACCGCCGGATTGGCATAGTTCAGGTCCCACTGGAAGCTGTTGAAGGTGGTCCAGACCCAGCGCCCGAGGTCGGGGCGCCAGGTGAAGCTGCCCGGCCGCTGGGCGGGGAAGATCTCGCGCAGCGTGCGCTCATAGGCATCCGGCAGCGTGCGGTCCGGAAACATATAGTAGTATTCCTGGTAGTCGATATCGCCGGCCAGGGCCCGTTGCGCCCAGGTGTGCTCGTCCGATGTGTGGTTGAAGACGAAGTCAAGCACCAGGCTGATGCCCTCCTGGCGCAGGGCGCCGGCCAGCTCCGCCAGCTCCGCCATCGTGCCCAACGCCGGGTTGATCTCGCGGTAGCTGCTGACCGCGTAGCCCCCATCGTTGTTCCCGGCCGGCGCCCGGAACGGCGGCATCAGATGCAGATAGGTCAGGCCCAGTTCTTTGAAATAGGGGATGCGGGCGCGGATGCCGGCCAGGGTGCCGGCAAACAGGTCGACATAGCAGACGCCGCCGGCCAGTTGTTGCGCCTGGAACCAGTCGGGGTGCGCCTCGCGCGCGGCGTCCAGAGCCTGGAGCTCGGGCGGGCGCGCCAGCCACATCCGGGCGGCCATGGCGAGGGTCTGCTCCAGGTGGTAAAAAAAGTCGTAATGCTGCCCATAGAGGTGCAGCAACAACGGGAACAGCGTGCCGAAATGCGTGGTCAGGCGGGTCCGAAACGCCGCCCAGGCCACCGGATCGGCCGTCGCCGCGAAGTGCGCGTCGAGCCGGGGGACAATCCGCGCCAACGAGAGTTCCGCCTGCCGATCGATCAAAGGGGCCTCCTGGGAGAATGGGTGGGGCATCAGAGGATGTCGAGCTCCCGGGCCACGACCGGCCGGTCGAGCCGGAAGGGGTTCGCCGCGGGGGCCAGGGCGCCGGTCAGTGTGTCGACGGTCAGGCGGCTGCCGCCGGTGCCGGCCATGATGCCGTGGCCGCTGTAGCCACAGTTCACGTACAGCCCGGCGACCGGCGTCGGCCCGAGAAACGGGCGATGGTCGGGCGTGTAGGCGTACTGCCCGGCCTGGAGAAACCAGTGGCTCGTATTGCGCGCCCAGACCGTGCGCCAGAACGGGCTGATGCTGGCGACCGCGTGCGGGCTGGCCGGGTCGAGCAGCCCAAATGCGAAGTCGGCACTGGTCGGGACGTCGTCAAGCGGCGGCCCGGGCGCGACGCCGGGCGCCGTCCAGAGCAGGTACGCGCCGTGCAGCGCCGGCCGCCAATGGGCACCGGTCTCTTCGTCGATGGTCATCGGCGCATCCGCGGGCACTTCGGGCACCTCGGGCATGATCAGCTTCTGCCGCCGCACCAGCGCCAGGGGCACATCCACCTCGGCCAGGCCGGCGACGACGCCGGAGAAGGGGCCGGCGGCGATCACCGCGTGATCGGTGCTGATCGCGCCGCGGGTCGTCACCACACCGTGCAGCCGCCCGCCCGCCAGGTCGAACCCGGTGACGGCCGTGTTGGGGATGAAGGACGCCTGGCTGGCGGCGGCGTAGCCCATCGTCAGCCGGCGCACGTCGAGCCAGCCGTCGCCGGCCCGGTAGCGGGCACCGGCGACGGCCGGCGCCAGGTACGGGAACCGGGCGCGGGCCTCGTCGCCACTCAAGAGCTCGACGTCGTCGAGCCCCCATTCCCGCTGGCGCGCGACCAGCGCCTCCTGGCGGCGCACACCCGCGGCGGTGGTCGTCAGCCAGAGATAACCCTGCTGGCGGAGCGCGAGATCATACCCCGCCAGGCCCGTCACTTCCGCAAAATGCTCAAAGAGGGTGATCCCCTCGCGCACCAGGGCCAGCTCCTCGGGATTGTCGAATTGCGCCCGGAAGGCCCCGGTGGACGCCGGGGTCGTCAGGCTGCAGAGCGCCGGCCGCCGCTCGATCACGACCGGGTGCAGGCCCGCCCGCGCCGCAAAGAACGCCGTCGCCGCGCCGATAATACCCCCGCCGACGATCACCAGATCGGCCGTGCGGGGCAGATCATGAGTCAGCTGGACCGTCGCGTGAGTCGCCGTTGAAGTCATCGTGGATCTCCTCTCTGGGCGTTGCTGCTAGACCTCGCCATTATAGGCCGATGACGGGCGATGCGGCAACGCACGTCGCCGGCGCTCCCTCCCTGGCGCCATTGTAGCATACTGGCCGCCAACAAGCAGCAGTCCGGAACACTAACCGACGCCCGGAGGATGTTGAAACGTTATACATAGTGATGGCAAACACTATGCTGCGCAAAAGGGCGAAGCGTTGGTCCTGAACCCGGTATCCCGTGGAGTGGGGCGCAGACGCCGCTGGCCACGGCGCTTCGTGCTGGGGGGACTCCTGCTGGGGCTGGGCGCCATCCTGGCCTGGTACGGCGCCTGGCCGCCCCTGGCCGATAGCCGCCCGCCCGTCACGCCCGAATCGGGGGTGGTCCAGCCCAATCTCACCTACTGCACAGCCGATGGCGTGGCCCTGAAGCTGGACCTCTACTTGCCGCAGCGGTTCGACGAGCGCCCGGTCCCGGTCGTGCTCTATGTCCACGGCGGCGGCTGGCAAGAAGGCGACAAGACCTGGATCAGCCGCATCCTGCCGGCCGAGCGGCTGGTCGCCCGCGGCTACGCCGTGGCGGCGATCAATTACCGGCTCGCGCCCCGCAGCCATTGGCCGGCCCAGATCGCGGACGCCAAATGCGCCGTCCGCTTTCTGCGCGCCCAGGCCGCGCGCTACCAGCTCGACCCGGAGCGCATCGGCGTTTGGGGCGAGAGCGCCGGCGGCCATTTGGCCGCCCTGCTCGGGCTGGCGGGGCCGGCGGCCGGGCTGGAGGGCACGGGCGGCTACGCCGGCCAATCGAGCCGGGTCGCGGCCGTGGTCGACATGTGCGGCCCCACGGACTTCGGGAGCTTGCCCCTCGACCTACCTAATCGGCTGCTGGCCCAGGTGCTGCTGGGTACCCAACCCGGCCCGGCGCTGCTGCGGCAGGTCAGCCCGATCAGCTACGTCGCGCCGGGCGCGCCGCCTTTTCTGATCTTGCAGGGCGCTAAAGACACGCTGGTCGCGCCCGATCAGTCCCACCGGCTTTACAACGCCCTGCGGGCGGCCGGCGCCCCGGCCACGCTGGTCCTGGTGCAAAACGCCGGGCACGTCTTCGCCCCCGTGGGCGGGCCGATCAGCCCGACCATCGCCCAGATCGACCAGCAGGTCGTCGACTTCTTCGACACGAGTCTGCAGCAGGCCGATGGCGGGCAGACCTTGCCGCAGACGGGCAAGACGGTGCGCGGCCCCTTCCTGGCCGCCTGGCAGACGACGGGCGCGCGCGCCCAGTGGGGCTACCCGGTGTCCGACGCGCTGCAAGAGATCTCCCCTACCGACCACCAGCGCTACATTGTGCAATATTTTCAGCGCGCGGTCCTGGAATGGCACCCCGGCCCGGCGGGCACGGTACAACCCCAGCCCCTCGGCGCCTGGCGCTACCGCCTCCGCTACCCCCACGGCGCCCCCGGCCAGGTGCCGAACCCCCGCCCGGGGGCGATCCAGCCGGCGCCGGGTGGCCCCTGGGTCGGCGGCGCCTTCCTGGCCGCCTGGCATCAAGACGGCGGCCTGACCAGCCTCGGCCGGCCGCTGTCCGATGAGTTTCCTGAAGTCTCGGCACTCGACGGGCAGCTGTATACGGTCCAGTATTTCGAGCGGGCCGTCCTGGAATGGCATCCCGCGATCCGCCCGGTCGGCCAGGTGTTACTGGCCCAGCTCGGCACCTTCCAGTACACGGCGCGCTACCTCCCGCTCGCCGATCGCTAGCGGCGCGGGAGCCCCGGAGGCCCTCACCCTGCCCTCTCCCGTGCGCGGGAGAGGGTGCGAGACGAGCGGTCAGCAGTCAGCACTTTCAACTCAGGACTTTCCACTCAGGACTACGTCGGGGCGAGACGCCTAGCGGCTGAAGCCGCGGCTACAAAGACGAAGCCCGCCTTCGCGGGCTGACGGGTATCACTCTCGGGCGGCTGGGGCGGGGACCGCCGCCCGATGGCTCCTTGCGGCCCTGGCCTCTGCGGTTGCTGTGCGGCGGGGCCCGGCGCCACCCTACCACCCCTAGCGGAGCTAGACGATAAACCCAGCCCCGGCCCTCGCAAGGGCCGGGGCTGGGTTTATCGCCTTTCCCTTTACCGGCAACCGGGGAACTTGAAGGCGCCGACGCGGGTCTGCCAGGACTTGGTCCCGGTGGTCTGCACATACTCGTTCGTGAACCAGAAGGTGCAATCGTCGCTCGGGTCGACGGCCATCATGCTGTAGTCGCCCCAGCGATTGGCGGTGCCCGTCTGCACGCCACTGCCCGCGATGAGCGTGGCCTCGCCCTGCGGCAGCGTGCCGAGGGCATCGCCAGCCAGGCGGCCCGTATAGCGGATGCTGGGGTAGACGCTGCTGCTGGAGACCGTATAGCCGACGCCGATGTCGCCGACTTTGTCCATCGCCAGGCTAGCCATCCAGCGATTGGTGGCGTCGGGGGCATAGGTGCCCTGCTGATAGATACTGAGGGCGCCCCCCGGCGGCGTGCTGCGCACTTCGTACCAGCGGATCCCCGCGTGGCCGCCGCCGACATCCACCGAGTGGTTGAGCAGCAGCGCCTCGTGGTCGCCAAAGTTGCGATAGGCCAGGCGGTACATCAGGCGATCGCCCAGGCCGTCGAGGCCGACCGAGGTGCCCGGCTGCGGCACGCAGCTAGCGGTGCTGGGGCAGAGCTGGTTGAAGGCGGCCGTGGCCAGGGTCGTCGGGCCGGTCAGCGTCGAGTTCGCCGGCGTGGTCCAGTCGACGTGGAACTTCCAGAAGTTCAGCGCGTTCGTGCCATAGTTGGCGAAGAGGCCGGGCGCGCCCGCCGCGGGCAACGTGGGGCCGTCGATATCGACCGGCAGCAGCGTGCCCTGCGTGCGGCCGAGCTGGAAGTACTGGAAGGTCGCCGCCGCGCCGGTCAGCATCTTGGCCCGGTTGAAGGCGACCGCCCACGGGCCCGCGAACCGGTTGCCCTTGAACATGTTGAACGTCGCGTAATACGCGTCGGGCCAAACGCCGACCTTGGGATAGTCGTCGAACAACGAGCTGCTCATCAGGAAGTCGTAGCGGTACCAGGCGCCCGTCGGGTCCGCAGTCTGCGACACGGCGAAGCACTGGTGGTAGCCGGCGCTGCCACCGGGCACGGCAAACTGGCTGAGCACCCAGCGGTCGGCGATCGGGTCATAGTTCACGACCGGGTCGCCGTCGTTGCGCGTCTCACAGACGCCGCCGAAGCCGGCCCAGGGCGCATTATCGGGCGCCGGGCCGTAGAGGGACACGCCGCTCTTGTTCCAGATCTGGAAGTGGTCGTTAACGATCTGGACATAGTGATTGGGGCCCACGTCGCCGTTGGTGTCCGGCGGGTACCAGCCGCCGATGTTGTTGACCCCCTCGAAGTTGACGCTGGGGGCCGGCATCGCCAGCGGGCCAAAGCCGGCCCGTTCCCAGCCCTGGACCACCGGGTCCTGCACCGGGGCCTGGTTGGTGCGGAAGAGGGCGCTATGGTCGCTATCGGCGGCCGCCCGCGTGCCCTTGACGGTGGCGGGATCAATGTTGCGCAACGGCTGCGAGAGGTCGTGCTGCACGTCGTGGCCCACGAGGGCCGGCCCGCCGACAACCGGCAGCGTCTCGGCGCTCCCCGGGGCGGCCACGCCGACGGCGGCGCCACTGGGGGCCAACGGCCGGGCGCCATCCGCCGAGCTGCTCCCACTACCCACCTGGCGCCCCACCAGGGCCAGGAGCGCAAGCAGCATGCCAATGCCGAGGAATGAGATAAAAGTGCGGGATTTTCTGCTGACCACTCTGAATCCTCCTTAAGGATGCTAACGACCGCTTTGCATAAGTATCTACTATCGCGGACAGAAATTTTCTGAGACGAGCGTAGCCATATGCGATTATATACCGGGCGTACTGACAAATCGACTGACAAAACCCCCGATCCTGGGGTGTAGTTTAATCTAAAGAAAGCTAGTGCAGGTTCCGGCGACCTGTTGGGGTCACGTACCGAGGAGTGAGCACCCCCAGGTGCGAACGGCGGGGCGCGACCCGTTCGCACCTGGGGGTGCTCACTCCTCATTCCCCAATAGCTGGCTTGATCCTACACTAGGCACGGTTGCGCTTCCGCTGCGGGCTTGTTATACTCGCCACCGCAGCCAAGTACCAGCACGATCCATAGAAAGGGGCGGCCATGACGAAACCGCGTCTATTGGTCATTGGTGGGAGTGGGTTTGTGGGCGCCCGGGTGGTCGCGGCGGCGACTACCGCCGGGTATAGGGTGACCTATACCTATGGGCGCGCCCCACTCGCTCTCCCGCTGCCCGCGTATCCGGTGGCGCTTCACGAGGCGGATGGGCGTTTGGAAGCCTGCCTAGCCCAGGTCCGCCCGCAGATCGTCTTGTACTGCGCGGCTCCTTTAGGTAGCCAGGATCTGCCCCTCCAGTGGCATGTCAACGTCGGCGGGGTGCAGCGCACCCTCGCCGTGCTGCGCGCGCAGCGGCCCCCGCCGCTATTCATCTATGTGTCCACGAACGCTGTATTTGGTGGTGGGCAGGGACCGTATGCCGAAAGTGCGGTCCCCGATCCCACCGCGCGGCAGGATCGCTATCGCCATTATGCCGTCACCAAGGCCTTGGGCGAGCAAGTGACGCTGGGAGATTGGGCAAATAGCGTAGTGGCTCGGACGTCCTTCGTGGATGGTTATACGCTCTTGGGTACCTTATCCGCGCGCCTCGCCGGATTAGTGGAGCAGCTGCGCGCGGGCCAGCCAGTGGCGCGGTTTGCGGATCGGTACCTATCTCCGACGCTTGTGGATACCCTTGTCAGTGCGCTGCTGGAACTCATGGTGCCCGACTTCACCTATCGCGGGGTCCTCCACTTAGCGGGGCAGGATCGCGTGAATGATTATCAGTATGGGCAGACGCTCGCGCGGCACTTGGGCATCCCTGCGGAACTAATTATCCCCGACAATTTGGCGTACCATGCGGAACTGCGCGGCACACCCGTGGACAGCAGTCTAGCAACGACGTTCACCCAACACTTGTTGCGTACCCCTCTACTGGGGATCAGGGAGCAATTTCGGGTGTTATTCCCGGTGGAGCTATCCTGAAACTATACTCAGGAGTTTCTTTGCCCCTGGTGAGCGGGGCGGTGCTAAAGTGGTCTAGAGATCACCGAACAAAAGGGGCGGGTTGCGGATAGTATACTATGAAGGCACCGAGATAACGTCAGCCAAGTGAGGATCCGAGCGATGCAAGAACACGAGGCCGTGGCCCGGCTCAAGCGGGGCGACATTGGCGGATTGGAAGCCCTGGTCCACCGCTACCAGGAGCCGGCCCTGCACGCCGCCTTCCTGATCTGCCGGGATCAGGCGCTCGCGGAAGACCTGGTGCAGGCGGCGTTTGTGCGTGTCTACGAGCGTATCGACCAGTTCGACGCGAGCCGGGCGTTTGCGCCCTGGTTCATCCGCAGCGTGGCCAATGACGCGCTGAAGGCGGTCACCCGCCACCCCTTCGTGCCGCTGGACCCGGCCCGGGCCGAGGAGCCGGCCCCGCTGGACGAAAGCCCAGAGGCCGTCCTGGCGGCCGCGGAAACCCGGGAGGCGGTCTGGGCGGCCCTGGATCGCCTCAGCCCCCCGCAGCGGGCCGCCATTGTCTTGCGCTACTATTGTGACCTCAACGACCTGGAGGTGGCCCAGCAGCTGGGCTGCCCGCCAGGCACAGCACGCCGGCGGCTGCACGATGCCCGGCAGCGGCTCCGCCACCTCTTGCCCGCCTGGCTCCAGCCCGTCCGCTGACGACCGATCTTTCTACTTTATTATGTAAACCTATTTCGTGAAAGGAAACGCCCATGCGCCCGCACCTGATCCGCCAAGCGCTCGACGCGTACGCCCGCCGGCACCTGTCGCCGCGCCCCGACCTCTGGCCGGCGATCCAGCAGCAGATCGGCGCCCGATCCGCCGTCTCCCCCCGCATCCATATCGAGCCCGCGGGCCGCCGCGTCGCCCTGCTCCTCCCGACCGCGCTGCTCGCCCTCCTGGTCGTCGCCGTCCTGACCCTGGCGCCCCGGCTCCAGCCCGCAGCGCCGGCGGTCCCCACGAGTCCCGGCCCCCCGGGTGCGGCGAATCCGGCGGGCGCCCCCGGCGCGAGTGGACTCGCGACCGCGCCCACCGCGGGCGATCCCACCTACTATGCTACCCTCTTGACCCATAATTTCGCCAGCCGGCTCGGAGTCGACGTGGCGACGCTGGATCGGGCCTTTAGCCGCGCCGCGGCCGCGACGATCGATCAGGCCGTCCAGGACGGCCAGCTGACCCCGGACGCGGCGACGCAAGCTAAAGCGCTGGCCAATCAGGGCCTGGCCGCGGTCCTCGTCCATGGGCTGGATGCGCCGGGCAAGGGATCGGGGGCGCTGGACCCCGCCGACAACGGCGCGATGCAGGCCGCGGTCGACGCCGTGCTGCCGGCCCTGGCCCCGCTCTTCGGCCTGTCCCCCGACCAGCTAACCAGCACGCTCAAGCAGGGGCAGTCCCTGGCAGCGCTGGAGCAGGCGCACCATGTCACCGCCCAGCAGGTCCATGACACCGCCCTGGCCGCCATCCATGCCGCACTCACGACGGGGGTGCGCGGCGGCCGCTGGACCCAGGCCCAGGCCGATACCACCTACCAGGATTTCAGCCAGAATATCGATAACCTGCTGCTGAAAATCACCGGCGGCGGGTCCGGGGCGGGCGATGACGGTCCGGGCCCGGCCGTGCTCCAGGCCGCGCTGGCCGCGATCGCCCCGCTCCTGGGCCTAACGCCCGACCAGCTGGGGGCCGCGCTGAAACAAGGGCAATCCCTGGCCGCCCTGGAGCAGGCCCACCACGTCACCGCCCAGCAGGCGCATGATGCCGCGGTCGCCGCCGGCCGGGCCGCGCTGGCCGCGGGCGTGCAGAGCCACAAATGGACCCAGGCCCAGGTGGACGCGGCGGTCCCCGACCTCGATGGGCTTGTGACCGGGTTCCTGGCCAAGATGGAAGCGGGCCCCCGGGCGGCGCCCGGCGCCGCGAGCCCTACGACAAAGGACCTGCAGCACTACGCCGATCTCCTGGTCCAGAACTTCGCCACCCAGCTCGGCGTCGACCTGGCAAAGCTGAACACGGCGTTCACGGCCGCCGCGAGCGCCACGATCGACCAGGCCGTCCAGGCGGGCAACTTGACCCCGGACGCGGCGACGCGGGCCCGCGCCCAGGCCGGGCAAGGGTTGGCGGCCATCCTGGCCAACGCGCTCGGCCAGCGGGATAATGGCGCGGGCGGCGCGGGAGCCGCCAAGGGCCAAGCGATCCTCGACAATAGCGCGACGCAGGCCGCCATCGCCGCCGTGCTGCCGGCGGTGGCCGGCCGCCTCGGTCTCAGCGTCGACCAACTGACCCGCGCGCTCCAGCAAGGGCAATCCCTCGCGGCCCTGGAGCAGGCCCAGCAGGTCACGGCGCCGCAGGTGCGCGATGCGGTACGGGCGGCCATCCATGCCGCGCTCACGACCGGCGTACAGGGTGGCCACTGGACCCAGGCCCAGGCCGATAGCACCGACCAGGAGTTCAGCCAGAATATCGATAACCTGCTACTGAAAATCACCAGTGGCGCGGCCGGGGCGGGCGACGACGGTCCCGGGCCGGCCGTGCTCCAGGCGGCCCTGGCCGGCCTCGCGCAACTCTTCGGCCTGACGCCCGATCAGCTGAGCAGCGCGCTCAAACAGGGCCAATCCCTAGCCGCGCTGGAGCAGGCCCACCAGGTTAGCGCCCAGCAGGCACAGGATGCCGCGATCGCCGCCGGCCGGGCCGCCCTGGCCACGGGCGTGCAAAACCACAAGTGGACCCAGGCTGAGGTGGACGCGGCCGTCCCCGACCTGGCCGGGCTCGTGGACAAACTGCTGACCAAGATGGGCGGCGGCGGGGCGGCGCCCGTGGGGACGACAAAGTAGCCGATTTGCAGGCGACGGCGCCCCGGCCCGTTAGGGGCCGGGGCGCCGCCATATATTACGGATTGGGCACGGTTTGCAAGAACTGTTGCTGGTAGTGCGCGGGGTTATGGCCCAAATTAGCCGTCGAGACGTTGAGCACGAAGGTCTGGCTCCCCGACAGCGCCAGGGCGAAATAATCGCCGATAAAGCCGGTGCCGCCATCTGCGGTCACCCGCTGCTGCTCAGGGTCCCAGGTGGTTGCCGAGGCGCGCACATTATGCCCCAGCGGCTGCAGCGTCGCATCGTAGAACTGCACGGCCGTGTTGATGCAGAAGTTCGCCGCCCCGTAATGGGCCGGCAAGATGTTGGCATCGTTCGTCGGGCAGGCCAATCGCCGGTCGTAGAAAGCGACCGCGATCCGGCCGTTAGGTGCCGCGGCGATCGCCGGCTGCAGCTGGTCGCTGACCGCCGTGTTCGGATCGTCGTTGACCAGGATCGGCGTCGACCAGGTGAGCCCCCCGTCATGGGAGATCAGGGCGAAGATATCCGTGGTCCCCGTGCCTTCCAGGTTCCAGGCCTGGTAGGCGAGCAGCAACGCGCCGTCGTAGGGCGAGACCTGGAAGTAATCGTCGATCCCGTCGCGGAACGTCGTGTTCTGATAGGTATACGGCGGGCTGGCGAAGGCCACCGCCTGGCCCTGGTTGGTGAACGTCACGCCGCTGTCGGTCGACTTCAGCACGTAGATCTTCTCGGTGCCGTATTGCTGCTGCTGCTTCTTGGGCGTATTGGTGAAGGCCACATACAACGTGCCGTCGGGCGCGAAGCGCGGGTAGACGTAGGTGTTCTGCGCCTGGTCGATCGAGGGCGAGGCCAGCACGGTCGGCCGCGACCAGGTGGCGCCGCTATCGCTGCTGTATGAGTCGTAGATCGTGACCGAGCCGTTGCCGCCGAACACCGCCCAGGCGGCAAAGACATGCGGCCCCCGCGCGCTGATCCACTGCTTGTCGAGCGAGTCGCCCAGCGCGGCCGATTGCTCGGTCGTCAGGATGGCTGGCCGACCCCAGCTCTGGCCGCCGTCGGTGCTCTTGGAGACCCCGACCACCGCGTCGGTGGTGTTGGTCGAGCTCCAGTTGAAGGCCAGCACCAGGGTATAGGCGCCGCCCTGGCCGTCAAAGGTCACGGTCGGATCGGTCGTGTTTTGCCACTGGCGGGCGTCGCCGCTGGTCACACAATCATAATCGGGGATAATGCCGTTGGCGAACGATGCCCCGCCGTCGAAGGACGTGTAGCTGCCCAGGTGGAAGATGTACTGGCTGTCCTGGTAGAAGAATTTGGACGCGCCGAGGAGGTGCTGGGGATTCTGCGGGTCCAGCGCGAGATCCGACTCGGAGTGGTCCTGGTTATAGGTCACGACCCCCTGGCAGGCGCCGTTGACGTCGGTGGCGCCGCCCTGGGTCGGGCTGCTGGCCTGGACGTTGGCGATGCCGCGGTTACTGGCGGCGAACTGGGTATTGGTCTGGTAGCCCTGGGGCGGGACCGGGGCACTGGTCGCCTGAGCCGGCAGCCCTCGACTCATCCCACCCACCAGGGCGGTTGCCAGACCCAGCAGGGCCGCGCCGCGGAACAGCCGGCCAACCGGAGCACGAAACATAAAAATCTCCTTTCCCTATACCGCTACAGCCACAACCGCACAAGCTAGAGAAGCACAATGCCCCTCAGGCTACTCCCCTTTTATGGGTTCCACTTGCACCCTGAGTATAGTACCATAAACGGGCAGTTTGCGACAATATGAGGGAACGATTGTGGGGCAGACAATCCAACGAAGATGGGCAGCGGGGCGAGTGACGTTGTGGGGCAGACCATCCGACGAGGATGGGTAGCGGGTGCGGGTGATTTTGATTTCCGCCCCGGCGGCTACGCCGGCGCCGGGGCGGGGTGGGCGGTATCGAGCAGGCTGGCCAGCTCAAGCAACTCTTGCGCCTGCGAGGCCACATGCTGGCTGGCGCTGGTGACTTCCTGCATCGCCCCGGCGAGTTGGTTGGAGCTGAGATGCACCTGGCTGCTGTGGCTGCGCTGGTCCTCGCTACGCTGGCGGATGCGATCGGCTTTCTCCGCCAGGCCGTCGGCCGATTCCAGCAGGTTCTGCATCAGGCTGCTCAGCACCTGGACCTGCGCACTGCCGCTATCGGCGGCCATGCGGGCCTGTTGCATCCCGGTCGCGGTCGCGGTCGTCTGCTCGGTGATGCGCTCCAGAGTCGCCTCGATCGTGCTGGCGCCGAGCGAGGCGGAGGCGGCCAGGCTGCGGACTTCGTCGGCGATCACGCTGAAGCGGGCCCCGTACTGGCCCGCCCCCGCCGCTTCGATCGACGCGTTCAAGCTCAAAAGGTGGGTCGTGTCGGCCACGGCATTGGCCTCGTCGATCAGCGCCCCGGCCGATTTCGCGTCCTCCGCCAGGGCCAGGGCGCTGCGCTCCAACGCCTGCGCCGTGTGTTGCAGCTGGCGGAGCACGGTCTGGGTCGTCGTGACCGCGGCCTCGCCGGCCTCATGCTGGCTTTTCAAGACGGTGGCCTCGGTGGCCACCTGCGCGGCATGGTCGTTGATGGCGGCGGCGGCCGCGTCGAGGGCCGCGAAGGAGTGCAGCACCTGCCCCAGCACGTCGCTGGTGCTGCCCAGCACGACCTGCTGTTGCGCCGAGGCGCTAGAGAGCCGGGCGGCGGCCGCCCGCAGCGCGGTGACCGTGGTCTGCTGGCGGGCGAAGGTCTGCTCCCGCTCCTGGGTCAGCCGAGTGAGGTCTTCGAGCATCTGGCCGAACAACTGCGCCAACCGGCCGATCTCATTGCGGCCGTGCGGCAACCGGGCCTGGGCCTGGTGCACCACGGCCGGGGCCAGGCCGTGGCGGCGCACATCGCCGATCACGCCTTCCAGGTTGCGCAGCGGCCGCGTGACCAATGCCCGGACCATGAAGCGCACGACGCCGAGCGCAATGAGCACGACGAGCAGCGCTGCCGTGGCCGTGCCCACGGCCACCAGGTTGAATTGCGCGTTCAGCGGGGCAAAGGCGACGTCGGTCGTCGTGACCTGCAGCAGGGTCCAGTTGAGGCGATTCAGCGTGCGGATACCGCGTAGCTCATTCAATTCGAGATTGGCATCGCGCTCGTCTTGCTTCAAGGGCGCATAGCTCACCACGTAGGGGTCCAGGACCGTTGCGCCGGGCGTGCCGGCCTGCGCCGGCTGCCACCCGACCGGCGGCTGGGCGGTATGGGGCAGGGCATAAAGCACCTGGCCCTGGCTGTCGAGCAGGAAGCGGCTGGTGCTGGCATCGCCCCCCAGCATCGGGTCGGCGAGGGCGCCAAAATTCCAGCCGAGCACCAGGAGCCCGGCCACATGTGGGCCTTCGAGCACCGGCGCGGTGAGGAACACCAACTTGCCGAACCCGGGCACGTCGACGGGGCGGGAGACACTGAAGCCATCGGCTTGCGGGGTGTTCAGGTCTGGCCACCAGGGCTGGGCCGAGAGGTCCCAGTACGGCCAATCGCGGCTGCTGGTCCCTTCCAGGCCCCCACCGCGGTCGGCCACCAGGACCACCGCACGCGTATCCGAGAATTGATCCCGGAACTGGATGAGGGCCGCGCCGGCCGGGTTATTGACGTAGGAGAACCGCAGATCGTCGGCGGGGCGCGCCTGCTCATAGGCCTGGCGCGCCGCCGTGCGGCCCGCGGCGAACATGGGGGGCGTGAGACCACTGCTCAGCGGCGCGACCCGGATGAAGGCCGCCATGCGCTCCCAGGTGTGCAGGATGACGTTGGCCAGGTTGCCTTCGGCTTGCAGGGCCGAAGCGGTGTAGTTAAGCTCGGTTTCCTGTTCGAGCGTGCTGCGGGTATATTGGTAGTTGAGCCAGCCGATGGCCAACAGGACCGGCAGGACACTGATCAGCAAGAGTAAGGCAGCCTGAAGCGTCAGAGTCCGGGGGCTACCCAGCTGCATACGAGGACGGCGCATCGCCACCCCTCCTTTGTCACAGCCTGCACGGGGTCACAGTCCTACTTTTCATCGTGGTGTTGATCCTCTTAACATAGATTCGTATGTCTACATCTTACGGCGCCATAGCCTGCTTGTCAACAGGCCGCGGATGCGCGCCACGGCG
>DATGEF010000093.1:0-3776 GCA_035310405.1 Chloroflexia bacterium
CCGACGGAGGAAGTGGCCGCCGGCCATGCCCTGAACCGGCGCCTGCTGGCCGGGGTGGAAGACTGGTTGCGCCTGTCCGTCCTGCTCCTGCAGGTGCCCGACGATTGGCTGCGCACCGCCGACGACCTGGACAACCCGCACATCAGCACGGCCACCTTCCCCCGAGGCCTGGCCCGCTAGCGATGCCCGCCGCGCCGCTGTTTGTCCTGGTCCATAGCCCCCTCGTCGGCCCGCTCACCTGGGCGCGCGTCGCCCGCGAGCTCGGGCAGGGCGGAATCGCGGTGTGTGTCCCGGCGCTCCGGGCGCCGGAGTTGCTCGGCCCGCCCTACTGGCGCCGGCACGCAGAGGCCGTCGCCACAGCCCTGGCCGGGGCGGCGGATCGGCCCCTCGTCCTCGCCGGCCATAGCGGTGCGGGCCCCTTGCTGCCGGCCATCGCGGCGCAGAGTGGCCGGCCGATCGCCGCGTACCTCTTCGTCGACGCTGGTCTCCCTGCGGATGGCAAGAGCCGCCTCGATCTTTTCGGCGATCCGGCCGCGGCCGCGCAATTCCGCCAGGCGGCCGTCGACGGGCTGCTCCCGCCCTGGACGGATGCCGATCTCGCCGCAGTCATCCCGGACTCCGCGCTCCGGGCGCGCTTCGTGGCCGAGCTCCAGCCGCTGCCCCTGGCGGTCTATGAGGAGCCGATCCCGGTCTTCCCCGGCTGGCCCGACGCCCCGTGCGGCTATTTGCAGTTCAGCCCGATCTACGACGGCCCCGCGGCGGCGGCCCAACGCACCGGCTGGCGCTACCGGATGCTCCCTGGCGGCCATTTCCATATGCTGGTCGACCCCGGCGCCGTCGCGCGCGCCCTGGTCGATCTCGCCGGCCTACCGGATTCCCTACCGCATCCCCAGCCCGATGCCCTGTAGGAGAAAGACCTGCTGATGTACTCCGGCAAAACCCTCCCAATTATCGGCTACCGCAATCTGCCGGTGCCCCACACCTTCCTCCAGCAAGCGCGGGAGTCCCGCCAGCTGCTCATCGTGCTGCCCGGCCGCGGCTACACCTGTGACATGCCGCTCCTCTATTATTCGACGCGCTTTCTGCTGACCCGGGGCATGGACGTGCTCCAGGTGGAGTATGGCTACCATAAGCGCCCCGATTTCGGCGTCCTACCGGCGACTTTGCAGGACCAGTGGCTCTACGCCGACGCCGTGGCGGCCTGTGCGGCGGCCCTGGCGCAGCGGGCCTATGAGTCGGTGACCCTGATCGGCAAGTCCCTCGGCACTCAGGCCCTGGCCCACCTGCTGATTACCGACGCGCGGCTGGCCCAGGCGCAGGCCGTCTGGCTGACGCCGCTCCTGCGCAACGAGACCGCGCGGGCGCAGATCGCCCGCTGCCGCCAGCGCTCGCTGTTTGTGATCGGCACCGCCGACCCGCATTACGATCCCCAGCACCTGGCCGAGGTCCAGGGGGCGACCGACGGCGAGGTCCTGGTCATCCCGGGCGCCAACCACAGCCTGGAGATCGAGGGCAAGGTCTGGCAATCCCTGGAGATCATGGAGCGGGTCGTGCGCGCGATCCAGAAGTTCGTGGCCTGAGCCCGGGAGCGGGGCGCCCGATTGCGCCTCACTCGGCCGGCGGGAACGGCGGCCAGCCCAGGCGCTGGCCGCCCAGGACGTGCAGGTGCAGGTGGTCGACACTCTGGCCCGCGTCGGGGCCGGCATTGATCACCAGGCGATAGCCGCTCTCGGCGATCCCGGTCTGGGTCGCCGCGTCGTTCGCGGCGATGAACATCCGGGCCAGCATAAAGCCGTGCGATTGGTCGATCTCCCAGGCGGCGGTCACGTGCTGCTTGGGGATGACCAGCACATGGACCGGCGCCACCGGGTGGATATCGCGGAAGGCGACGACGAACTCGTCCTCGAACAGCTTCTCGGCCGGGATCTCGCCCCGGCCGACGCGGCAGAAAATACACTCGGCCATTGGTTGCTCCTTTGTGGTCAGGGGCCAGCGGTCAGCAGTCAGCGATCAGCGTTTTAGATTCGCGCGGGACTGGTCGCCTGCCGGGTTTGGCCTTATTATACAGGGCCGGCCTAGCCAGCGGTCAGCGGTCAGCAATCAGCAGTCAGCTTTTTGATGAGCGCGAGGCTGGGCGCCTGCCGGGTTTGGCCTTATTATACAGGGCCGACCTAGGGGCGCGGATCGTGCTCGAACACGCGCGATCGTTAGGCAACGGTCTGTAACTCAAAACGGGGGCAAACCGCCAATGTTTCCTGGATTCTCGCAGCAAGACGTGATTACGGTACTCTTCAATCTGGCGCGGGCGGCGGCGATCCTGATCGTCGGGCTCGTGGTGGCCCGCGCGGTCCGCGCCTGGGTCCTCCGGCTGGGCCTGACCCGGCGGATCGCCGTCAACCTGGCCGCGTTGCTCGGCAACCTGGCCCAGGTGCTGATCAGCGCCTTCGCGCTGATCTTGATCCTGCCGACCTTCGGCGTCGATTGGACCGGGGTGCTGACGCTGGTGGGAACCGTCGGGCTGGCCGTCTCGCTGGCCTTCCAGGACGTGCTCAAGAATGTGATCGCCGGCGTCTACCTGCTGATCGAGCGGCCCTTCCAGATCGGCGATGTGATCACGATCGAGCGCGGGGCGCCGATCACCGGCACCGTGCAATCGATCGAGCTACGCATCAGCACGCTGCGCACCGCCGAGGGCGTGCAGGTCATCGTCCCCAACAACACCATCTTCACCGAAGTGGTCACCAACCGCAGCGCCTTCAACCTGCAGCGCAAGCTGGTCAGCGTGGCGATCGCGCTGGCCGACGAGAGCATGAGCAGCCTGACGGGGAAAATCACTGAGGTGCTCGGCGGGCTGCCCAACGTGAGCAAAAGCCCCGCGCCGTCGACGCATGTGGAGCAGATCTCGCCGGCGAGCCTGAAGCTGCATGTCGAGTTCTGGACAGCGCCCGCCGTCGAAGCGCGCGCCACGGAAGAGGCCGTGCTGGCCCTGCGGGAGGCGCTGCCGAACGCGGAAGTGGTGGTGATCGGCTGATGGGGCTGCGGCTCGGCATCCTCGGCGGCACGTTCGACCCGGTCCATTACGGCCACCTGATCATCGCGCAGGAGGCCGCTACACAGCTGGCGCTCGACGCGGTGCTCTTCCTGCCCGCCGGCATCCAGCCGCTCAAGCGCCACCAGCCGACCTCGTCCGCCGCCGCCCGGGTGGCCATGGTCGAGGCCGCCATCGCCGGCAACCCCCGCTTCCGCCTCTCGCGCGCCGACGTCGACCACCCCGGGCTCAGCTATACGGTCGCCACCCTGGATCGCCTGCGCGCCGAGTGGGGCGCGGCGGCCGCATTCTGGCTGATCGTCGGCGAGGACGCGCTGGCCAACCTGCGGGCCTGGCGGGACCCAGCCGGGATCATCGCCCGCGCCCGGCTGGCCGTCGCGCCCCGCCCCGCGGTGCAGGTGCCCTGGGACGCCCTCGCGGCCGCGCTGCCCGGCCTGCGGGAGGGCATGGACCGCCTGAGCCCGCCCCTGGTGGCGATCAGCTCCACCGATCTGCGCGCCCGGTGCGCGGCCGGCCGCCCGATCCGCTACCAGGTGCCGCCGGCCGTCGAGGATTATATCCAGACGCACCGGCTCTACCGGGCCGAAGCGCGCCAGTAGAGCCGCTACAAAGGCAAGCCGGCTTCCAAGTGCGCTAGGGCGGCGTCCGCCAGTGCCAGGTAGTCGATCGCCGCCGCGGGGTCGCGCGGCCACACCCCTAGCATCACCCCGACCACGGCGCCGGCGAA
>DATGEF010000094.1:0-6587 GCA_035310405.1 Chloroflexia bacterium
GGAAGAGGACGACCTCGAACTGTATGGCCGCTACAAAGCCAAGATCAAACTGAGCGCGCTGGCCCGGCTCGCCGACCGCCCGACCGCCCGCTATGTCGTCGTCACCGCGATCACCCCGACGCCGCTCGGCGAGGGCAAGACGACGACCACGGTCGGCATCGGCGAGGGCTTTAAGCACCTGGGCAAGCGGGGGATCGTGGCCATCCGCCAGCCGTCGATGGGTCCGATCTTCGGCATCAAGGGGGGCGCCGCGGGGGGCGGCTATAGCCAGGTGGTGCCGATGGAAGACTTCAACCTGCACCTCACCGGCGACATCCACGCCATCGGCGCCGCCCATAACCTCTGCTCGGCTTTCCTTGACGCCTCGCTCCTGCACGGCAACAAGCTCGGCCTCGACCCGCTCACCATTACCTGGAAGCGCGTCGTCGACATGAACGACCGCGCCCTGCGCCAGATCGTGACCGGGCTCGGCGGCAAGGAAAACGGCATCCCGCGGGAGACCGGCTTCGATATCACCGTGGCCTCCGAGGTCATGGCCGTGCTGGCCCTCTGCACCAGCATGCCCGACCTGCGCGCCCGCCTCGGCCGCATCGTCCTCGGCCAGCGCTACGATAGCAGCCTCGTCACCACCGAAGACCTGCGCGTCGCCGGCGCGATGACCGCCCTCTTGCGGGATGCGATCAAGCCGAACCTGATGCAGACACTGGAGAACACCCCGGCCCTGGTCCATTGCGGCCCGTTCGGCAATATCGCCCACGGGAACTCCTCCGTGCTCGCCGATCTGATCGGCATCAAGTGCTGTGATTACTTGATCACCGAGAGCGGCTTCGGCGCCGATATGGGTATGGAAAAGTTTATGGACATCAAGTGCCGGGTCAGCAACCTGCGCCCCGACGTCGCGGTGCTGGTCGCCACGGTGCGCGCCCTCAAGATGCACAGTGGGCACTACAAGGTCGTCGCCGGCCAGCTGCTCGATCCGCGGCTGGAGCAGGAGGATCAGGCCGCGCTGAGCGAGGGCATGGTCAACCTGGTGGCCCAGATCCAGAACGTGCAGCGCTTTGGGGTGCCCTGTGTCGTCTGTATCAACCGCTTCCCCGCCGATACAGACGCCGAGATCGCCCTGATCCGCGAGGCCAGCCTGGCCACCGGCGCCGTGGCGGCGGTCCCCTCCAGCCATTTTACGGAGGGCGGGGCGGGGGCGGCGGCCCTCTGCGCCGCCATCGCCGCGGCGGCCGAGGGCGCGAACCACTTCCATCACCTGTATAACCTGAGTTGGCCGCTCAAGCAGAAGATCGAGACCATTGCCACCCAGATCTACGGGGCCGGGTCGGTCTACTATGAGCCGGCCGCCGAGAAAAAGCTGAAGCTCTACACGGAGAAGGGCTACGGCGAGCTGGCCATCTGCATGGCCAAGACCCATCTCAGCCTGTCGCACGATCCGAAGCTGATCGGCCGGCCGCAGGGCTACCAGCTGCCGATCCGAGATGTGAACTTGAGTGCGGGGGCCGGCTTTATCTACCCGCTGTGCGGCGAGATGCGCACCATGCCGGGCCTCGGCTCGGCCCCCGGCGGCGCCAATATCGACATCGACGCCGAGGGCAATGTAATCGGCCTGTTTTAGCGCGCCTTGACGGTCACCTCGCAAATCGGCTACAATAAGTGTGCCGGTAGCTTTAGCAGCCGCGCATCTTCGTGCCTGCGCACCACCCGTCCCATCAGGCGCGCCCCGATCCCGGGGCGCCCGAGCAGAAGGAGCAAAGTTGTGCTAAAGCGTTTTATTCTCCCGCTGGGGCTCCTGCTGGCGCTGCTGGGGGCGCTGGGCCTGGGCGCGGGGCCGGCGGGCGCGCAGCCCGCGGCGCTGCCGACCGCGCGGCCGGCGGCGCCGCAGGTGTCGACGACCGTGGTGATTAACGAGGTCTTCGCGCCGACCAACTCGAACTACGCCAATCAGTTTTTCGAGATCTACAACGTCAGCGCCCAGCCGATTAACCTCTCCAACTACACGATCTATAACAGCAACGGCTTCGATCGGCTGAACGTGCTCACGAACCCGATTATTCAGCCCGGCCAGGCCCTGGCCATCGGCGCCAGCGTGTTCCCCGGGCGCACCATCGGCAGTGGCCTGAACCCGACGAGTGACTTTCTTGCCCTGGTCTATAATGGCGCGCAAGATATCACGATCGACCAGGTCAACTGGGGCACCGTCAATCCCAACTGGACCTATTTCCAGAACTTCCAGCCGTTCTGGAATAATGCGCCCACCATGCCCACCGATGGCGCCCGCAGCCTCCAGCGCTACCCGAACGGGTACGACACCGACCAGCCGAGCGATTGGGTGGCCCTGCCGGCCAGCCCCGGCACCAACTCGCCGACCTTTACGCCGACCGCCACGAATCCGCCGGCCAGCGCGACCTCGACCAACACACCGTTGCCGGCCAGCGCGTCCCCGACCCCCACCCCCTACTGTAGCGATGCCTACGAGCCGGACGGCAACCCCCAGACGGCGACGGTGCTGACCCTCAACACCCAGCAGACGCACACCATTTGCCCGTCGGGCGACGAGGATTGGTACAAGATCACGGTCGTGGCCAACAAAATCTACAGCCTCTATACCAGCGACCTGGGGGGCGGCCTGGATACGATTATGGCCGTCTATACGGACGCGACCCTCAAGAACAAGATCTACGAAAATGACGACAACCCGGCGGCGCCCTGCGGCCTCTGCTCCCGGCTCGACGTGACCTTCCCCTACGAGGGCACTTTCTACGTGCGCGTGCGCGATAATCGCCAGCTCGGCGGCCTGGGCTGGACCTATGTCATGCACTTTGAATCGACCGGGGCGCCCGCCCCCACCGTGACGCCGATCCCCACCGCCACGCTCAACCCGCTCGCGCCCACGGCGACGCCCACCTCGGCGGCCTGCCTCGATCCGTACGAGCCGGACGGGGTGCCCGCGCTGGCCCACCTGCTGCTGATCGGCGAGATCCAGCCGGGCCACAACTTCTGCCCGGGGGGCGATGCCGATTGGTACAAGTTCTTTGGCGGCCGCGGCAAAGCCTACACGATCAAGACGTCGGACCTGGGGATCGGGGTGGATACCTACCTCTACCTCTTCGACAGCAACGGCACGACCGTCTTGGCCGAGAACGACGACACCACGGCGGTCGGAGTGACCGGTAACGACGTCGTCTCGTCGTCCCTCGACTTCTTCCCGGTGCGCGACGATTTTTACTACATCATGGTCAAGAATAAAGGCGACCTGGGGGCGCCGTTCATGACCTATAACGTCAGCCTGACCGTGCGCGCCAATGTGCCGCCGCCGGCGGGCACGCCCTCGCCGATCATTGGCCCGATAGTCACGGTCTCGCCGCCGGCGCCCCCGACCGCCACCGACACGCCGTTCTCCACGGAGCCGCCGGCGGCCACCGAGCCGCCGACCGAGGCGCCGCCGACCAAGGAGCCGCCGCCCCCGTCGGTCGAACCGACCGCCCAGGTCGCGCCCACCGAGCCGCCCGCGCCGACGCCGGCGCCCGGCCCGGCCACGGCCACACCGGTCATCGAGACGCCCACCCCGGTCCCCGGCCAACCGACCCCCACGCCCGAGATTGTGCCGCTGCCGGGAACCGGCCATGCCCCGGACCCGCCGGCGACCGTGGCGATGCCGCTCCAGGTGTATGTCGATCGGAACGGCAACGGCCACTTCGATCCGGGCGAAGGGATCTATGGTCTGCGCGTCGTCTTCGAGGGCGCGGCCGGCAGCTCCCTGGCCACCCTGACCACGCGGCCGCAAGGCACCAGTACGGCCGTGCTGCCCCGCGACTCGCGGGTCACCGTGGCGATTCCCTACCTGCACTGGACCGGGAGCGTCAAGGTCAGCGCCAGCGGCATCTTGATCCGCCTGCCGCCGGTGACGCTGCCGGCGCGCATTCCGTAAGCATGCTTACCCGAGGACGACCTATTCATGAGCAGTGATCACGACACACACGATCTACACGATGGAGACCCGGCGCCCGATCCGCACGCCGCGGAGCCGGCCGTCGCAGAGCCGGTCACTCCACTGAGCGCTTTCATCTGGCCCGCCTTGATTGCGCTGCTCGTGCTGATTCTCATTTGGAACCCGATCAGCACGCACCTGGCGCCTCTGGCGGATAACGGCTACGACGCCAACGGCCGGCCGACGCCGGCCGGCCGGCCCCCCGCAACCGAGAACGCCGTGCCGGCCGCAACCTCCCCGCCGGCGAACGGCCTCGGGACGGTGATCCCGCTGGCAACCGCGGCCGCGCCCGCCCCGGCGACGACCGGGCCGGCGGGCGGGGGGGAAACCCCGCCGGCGGCCACCGCGACCGCCTTGCCGGTCACGGACACGCCGTTGCCGCCGACCGCCCCGCCGCCGACCGCCCCGCCGACGACCACGCCGGCCGCCGCCCTGCCGCCCGCCTCTGGCGATACCCAAGCGGGGGCGCCCCTGGCGATCAGCTTCGGCGGCAAGAGCTTTAAGGTCGTTAGCTCCACGACCAGCGCCAACCCGACCTCCCCGGACTGGGTTTTCAGCCAAGATCCCGCCGCGGCCAATTGGCTCAACGGGACGGTGGTGAACTACATCCTCGGCCTCGCCTATACCCCGGATAACGCCGCCCTGTTCGCCGCCGCCCGGCCGGCCGACTCCATCCGCCTGACCCGGGCCGATGGCGAGGTCTATACCTTCGTCGTCGACCAGGTGCGGCGGGTCTCGCCGGCCGATACCCGCCTGCTGGCCCAGGACCACCCGGCGATCACGCTGCTGCTCCTCGGCGACCCGGCCAGCGACCGGGCGCTGATCCAGGGCCATTTCAGCGAGCAAGCGTCGCGCTAACTCCCCGGGCGGGGCCTCCGGCGGGTGACAAGCTTCGGGGGAAGCTAAGGAAGGACCATCCCATGTTCGCTAAACCGCATATCCGGTTGCCCTGGGCATCGCTCGGCGCGGCCCTGGCCCTGCTCTGTTTGCTGGGGGGTGGCCTCTATGCGACCCGGGCGAGCGGGGCCGGCGGGCCAGCCGCCGGCAAGCCGGGCGGGCCGCAGCTCAACGCCCCGGCGGGGGGCGCCGCCGTGTTCCCGGCCGGGGACTCCCCGCTCGCGGCGGGGGAGCGCCGGCGTCTGCCGAACGGCACAATCGTCGGGCGCGATGACCACCACGACCTGTCGCCGCCCCTACGCGATATCCCGCCGGTGGCCGCCTTGCCCCGCCACGAAGGCCCCGAAAATCCCCTGCCCTCGCACCTGGCCGGCGGCCACGTCGTCGATTCCGTCGTCCAGCGCTTTTTCGGTCCGCTGGCCATGCCGGCCCCGAGCCTGACGTTCGATGGCATCAGCCTGGCGACCTCCGGCTGCGGCTGTCTGCCGCCCGACACGAATGGCGATGTGGGCCCCAACGACTATGTCCAGACGGTCAACGCGGCGTTCGCGATCTGGAACAAGAACGGCACCGCGCTTCTGACCCCGCGGGCCATCAACACCTTGTTTAGTGGCTTTGGCGGCGCGTGCCAGACCCAGAATGCGGGCGACCCCCTGGTCAACTATGACCCGCTCGCCGATCGCTGGGTGATCAGCCAGTTCACCAGCGCCGCGCCGTTTGCCCAGTGTGTCGCCGTGTCGCAGACCGGCGACCCGACGGGCAGCTGGTACCGCTATCAGTTTACCGAGAGTAACACGGCGCTTTACGACTATCCGAAGGTGGGGGTCTGGTCGGATGCCTACTACCTGACCGCCAACGTCTTCGACAACGCCACGCAGGCGTTTCTCTATCCCTCTCTGCTGGCCCTGGACCGCAGCCGGATGCTGCAGGGCCTCAGCGCTACCTTCCAGGAGTTCACCCCCGGCAATTATTACTATGCCATCCTGCCCGCCGACGTCGACGGATCGACCCCGCCGCCGGCCGGCGCCCGGGAGCCGTTCCTAACCGTGTCGGGCAACAATACCCAGATCCATCTGTGGAACTTGCATGTCGATTTTGCCGCGCCGGCGAGCTCGCACCTCGACGGGCCGACGAACCTCACCGCGGCCCCCTGGGACCCGAATCTCTGCGGGCTCGCGGGCAACTGCATCGCCCAGCCCGGGGTCGCCACGAGCGCCTACCTGGACAGCCTCGCCGACCATACGATGTTCCGGCTCGCCTATCGCCGCTTTGGCGATGGCCACGAGGCCCTGGTGACCAACGAGTCGGTGAATGTGGGCGGCAACCAGGCGGGAGTCCGCTGGTACGAAATCCGGGACCCGAACGGCGCGCCGGCGATCTACCAGCAGGGCACCTATGCCCCCGACGCGACCAGTCGCTGGATGGGCGCCGCGGCAATGGATCGCGACGGCAATCTCGCCGTCGGCTACAGCGCGTCCAGCACGACCGTCTTCCCCAGCGTCCGTTATGCCGGCCGCCTGGCCGGCGATCCGCTCGGCCTGCTGAGCCAGGGCGAAGCCACCCTGTTCGCCGGCACCGGCGCGCAGAACAGCGGCAACCGCTGGGGCGACTATAGCGACATGACCGTCGACCCGAGCGACGATTGCACCTTCTGGTACACCAATGAGTACCTCGCGACCACCGGTACCAACTGGCG
>DATGEF010000095.1:0-2482 GCA_035310405.1 Chloroflexia bacterium
TAATAGGCGGCGGCCGCGGGGTAATCTCCCTGGTTGTTGGCGAGGATCCCCAGGTTGTTGAGCGAGATAGCGATCGTGTCGCGGTCGCCGAGGGTCCGGCGCAGCGCCAGGCTTTCGTGGTAGAGCGCCAGCGCCTGGCGATAATCGCCGTGGTAGTAAGACAGCGCCCCGAGGCGGTTCAGCGCGTCGGCGATCCCGGCCGGGTCGTCCAGGGCCCGGTACAGCGCCAGGCTCTCTGCAATCCAGGGCCGGGCGGTGGCGTAATCCCCCTGGTCCGTTGCCAGCTGGCCGGCCAGGGCCAGCGCCCGCGCCCGCAGCGGCGCGGGCGCGGCGGGCGCGGCGGCCAGGGTGCCGGCCAGCCAGCGCCGGCCCTCGCTCAGATAGCCCCGCACCTGCCAGAACCGCCCCAGGGCCGCCGCCAGCCGGAGCGCCCGATCGGCGTCGCCATCCGGGGCCAGCGCCCAAGCCAGCGCGGCCCGGAAGTTATCGACCTCGCGGGCCAGGCGCGCCAGCCAGGTGTCCTGCGCCGGGCCGGCCAGTTCCGGGGCGGCCGTTTCGGCCAGAGCCAGGTAATAGGCGGCCTGCCGCGCCCACAGCGCGGCCCGCTGCCCGCTTTCATCCAGTTGCTCCGCCGCGTATTCCTGGATGGTTTCCAGCATCCGGTAGCGCATGGTCCCGTCCGGCGTGGGCTCCTGGCGCAGCAGGCTGCTCTCACAGAGCGCCGCGAGCTCCGGGACCAGGGCGACGTCGAGGGCGGCACTGTCGACTGTCGGCGGCCGGCGGCCCTCCGGGCCGGCCACGGTGGACGCGGCCTCCAGCGAGCAACCGCCGGGGAAAACGGCGAGGGCGGCAAAGAGGTGCTGCGCTGGGGGCGCCAGCAGCTGGTAGCTCCAGGAGATGGCGCCCCGCAAGGTCTGTTGGCGGGCCGGCAGATGGGGCGCGCCGCTCGTCAAAAAGGGCAGGGACGCATGGCCCGTGCTCCCCAGCAGGCGGGCCAGGAGGGCGGCGGGCGGCAGCTGCCGGACGCGCACGGCCGCGAGCTCGATCGCCAGGGGCAGCCCGTCGAGGCGCACGCAGATCTCGGCCACCGCCGAGGCGTTCTCGGCCGTCAGCCGGAACTCCGGCTGAACCTCGGCCGCGCGGGCCAGAAAGAGGGCGACGGCTTCATACTGCGCCAGGGCCGCGACGTCCGGCACTTGCGCCAGGTCGGGCAGGCCGAGGGGCGGCACCGGCAGCGTTATTTCGCCGGCCAGGTGCAGAGGCGCCCGGCTGGTCACCAGGAGCCGCAGCCCCGGCGCCGCCGCCAGCAGGTCCCCGACCAAGGGGATCGCGCCCGCCAGGTGCTCAAAGTTGTCGAGGATCAGCAGGAGCTGCCGCGTCCGGAGATACGCGCCCAGGGTGGTGGCCAGCGCGGCGCCCCCGCTTTCTTTGACCTCCAGCGTGCCGGCGATCGCCGCCGGCACTAACGCCGGGTCCTGGAGCGGCCCGAGGGCGACAAACCAGGCCCCCTGCGGAAAGTCCGCCAGGGCGGCGGCCGCGATCTGGAGCGCCAAACGCGTTTTCCCCGCTCCGGCCGGGCCGGTCAAGGTGAGCAAGCGGCCGCCCGGCGCGCGCAAGGCCTGCTGCGCGGCGACTTCTTCGCGCTCCCGCCCCACCAGGGCGGACAGTTGGGGCGAGAGATTATGGGGGTAGAGATCGAGAGTCCGCAACGGCGGGAACGTGGCCGGCAGGTCGGGGGCCAGTACCTGGAACAGCCCTTCACGCTCCAGCAGATCGGCCAGCCGCCGTTCGCCGAGGTCACGCAGCCCCACCCCCGGCGGCAGTTGGGCACGCACTAGATCCGCCGCCGCGCGGGTGAGTAAAATCTGGCCGGGATGGCCGGCGGCGAGGACGGCCGCTCCGCGACGCAGGGCCGGGCTGGCCAGGGCGCCGCCCGGCAGCGCCCCGCGGTGCAGGGCCAGGCCGGCCAGCGGCAGCAGGCGGGCCGCGGTCAGGGCGGCGGCGAGCGCGGCCGCCCCGTCGCGAAACGTGGCGCAGATCGATCCCTCGGGCGCAGGCAGGATCGTGCCGCCGTGGGCGAGGATCAGCGGCTGCAGCGGCGCGGCGGACGCGGCGCCGCCCGGCAAGGCACCCGCGTCCGCAACCCGCGGGTCGATCGCGGCAAACAAGATGAGCCCACTACGGGCCGGCGGATCAGGCATCCCCGGGCTCTTGCGTCCCCGCGACGACGGCCCGCGCGTAGGCACTGGCCGCCACGCCGTCGAGGGCCCGGCCCTGCGCCCAGGCCGCGGCCCAGGTCGGTTCGTCGATCTGCGCCCGGGCGGCCGCCAGGTCCCGATCGTAGGCCGCCCGTTCGGCCGGGTGCAAAGGGCTGCCCTGCGCCTCGCGCAAGGCCGCCGCCGCGCCGAGCAGCTGCGCCGCCACCGCCGGGCGCCCGGCCACGCCCCAGGTCCGGCCCAGGCCTTCCAGGCACAAGGCGAGG
>DATGEF010000096.1:0-3046 GCA_035310405.1 Chloroflexia bacterium
GCTCCTGCAAGCTCTGGAAGCCCACACTGCGGGCGGCCAAGTCGCTCACTGTCTCCACCAAATGCGGCAGCGAGCGTCCCAAGCGGTCGGGTTTGAGAGCACTCAAAAGTCGGGGGGTCTCACCCTGGAGCACCTCACTGATCGGCGCCCCGGGCCGCCTTTTGGCCAAGATTTTACGTTGGGGTAATATTCGCGTAGCACAAGTCTCTTATAATAGTGCTGATGACCGACGACCGCCGACTGACGACTGACGACTGACGACTGACGACTGACGACTGACGACTACCGTCTGACGACTGACGACTGACGACTGACGACTAGAGGAGGCACAACCATGATGATTCGCAATATTGCCGTGGCGATCGGCGGCGTCGTCGTGCTCGCCGCGCTGGCGGTGGCGGCGCTGGTCACGGGCCAGGCCGGCGCGAGCGGGCCGGCCGCGCCGCCCACCGCCGCGGCCGGGCAGCCGGTCCTGCAAGTGACCGGCAAAATCGCCACCGTGAGCCAGGATCACTTCACCCTCACCGTGCAGAACCACCCGCCCTATACGGTCTCCGTCAGTAGCGGGACCTTCCTGGTAGTCAACCAGGCCGGCCAGCGCGTGACCGGCAGCGTGACCGACCTGCACGTGGGCGATACCGTGACCGTCGCTGGGACCGCCGGGACCGGCGAGGCCGTGGACGCCCGGGTCGTGCTGGCCACGGCGCCGGTGGCCGGCCGCCGGGCTGGGGCGGCCGGCACACCCGGCACGAAAAAAGGCGCGGCGGCCACCCGCACGCCCGGGACGCTCCATCCGAACGGCGCGGGGAAGAATCCCGGCCTGGGCCCCGGCCAGCGGAGCGGCGAGCTCGGCCCGGCGCTCAACGCCGCGATTGTGCAATCGGTGGCCAATGGGGTCCTGACCCTGACGGTGGAGGGCACCGCGCACCCGGTGGTGCTGCAGACGGATGCGAGCACCATCGTGATCCGCAACGGCCTGGCTACCCTCGCCGCCCTGCAGCCGGGCGATAAGGTCGAAGTCCGCCCCCGGCGCCTGGACACCCTGGCGCCGACGCCCGGGGCGAATGCGCAGCCGGTCGCCGGCCTGATCTACGTGGTCGCGGCCGACCATCGCCTGCTCAGCGGCGAGGTGAAGACGGTCACGGGCACCACGGTCACGGTCCTGACCTTCGGCGGGGACTATACCTATACCGTCGACGCGACCACCCGGCTGGAGAGCCTGGGCGGTGGCGACTCGCCGAGCGCTCCGGCGCAACTGAGCGACCTGGTCGCCGGCAGCCGCGTCTTCGTCTACAGTCCCCAGGTGGCGGCCGGCCAGACCGCGACGGCCAGTGTGGTGGTGATTGTGCCGGTCTACATGCCTTAATGCAGGTTCCGGCGACCTGTTGGGGTTAGGTACCGAGGAGTGAGCACCCCCAGGTGCGAACGGCGGGGCGCGACCCGTTCGCACCTGGGGGTGCTCACTCCTCATTCCCCCATAGCTGGCTTGATCCTGCCTTAAGAACATCTTGCACGCAAGCGAGGCGGGCGGCGCGCCCCTTTTGGGCGATCGGCTACGGCGTGGGGGTCGGGAGCGCCAGTAAGGTGCTGCCAATCGCCGAGCTGCCGAACAGGCTGACCAGGGCGAAGATGATCGCCGCGGCCAAGATCGTCCCCAGACACCCACTCGCGCAGCTGATGCCGATGGCCGCGCCGGTGCCGACCTGCGCGGCGTAGGCGACGGCGACCACATAGGCGATCAGCCCGAGGAGGCCGAATAGGAAGTTGAGCACGAGCACCGTGCTGGGCAGGTGGAGCAGGGCGATGCCGGCGCTCGGCAACAGGGCCAGCAGGCTGAAGAACTGGGCATAGCCGGTGGTGCGCAGCATCGCGCCAATGCTGCCGCTGCCGCCGAAGGCCATGCCGACCAGGGCCAGCAACACGGCGGCCAGGAACCAACCCAGCACGGACAGCAGGGCATCCGTGGCGATCAGGAAAAGCTGGCTGGCCTGGGCGGTGAGGCCGAATTTGTCCCCCAGCAGCGCCAGGACGGCGGCCGTGCGGGGGTCGGCGTCCCCGAGCAAGAAGGATCCACAGACGACGCCCAGCAGCACGATCATAAAAGCGGTGAGCGTTTCCTCGCCGTCGTCGGCGATCTCCCGATAGGCCCAGCCCTGAAAAGTCAGAATACCCAATAGCCGCTCCATGCGCGAAGCATCCTCCTTTTGTGTTGGCTCTATTATAGCGCATAATACAGGGGGCGTAGCGCTACCGGGGCATCTTTCCTGCTAGTGGGGGGCCTGCCGGTGTAGCATGAGACTATGCTGGCTGGAGAGTGCCTTTTGCAGACCCTGGACCCGCGCCCACAGGCCGGCCTGGCCCCCCCGGCGGCCGACGCCTTGCCGCCCCCGCCGCTCGCTGCCGATCCCACGGCGGCGCCCGGCCCGGACGCGGCGCATAGCGTCGCCCGCAACACGCTGATTATGCTGCTGTCGCAGATGGTCACCTTCTCGATGACCTTTATCTGGACGGTGGCCATCCAGTGGAAGCTGGCCAAGGACGATTACGGGCACCTGTTCGACGCCCAGTCGCTCTCCTGGATCGGCGCCGTGTTTATGGACGCCGGGGTGGCGACCTACCTGACCAAGCAGGTGGCGCGGGACCGGACCCACGCCGGCCGCCTGCTCAGCACGGCGGTGTTGCTGCGCACGGCCAGTAGCGCGCTGGTCTATGTCGCGATCCTGGGGATCGCCCTGGCGACCGGTAAGCACGGCGACAGCTTCCTGGTCGTCGGGCTGGTGGGCCTGTCGATCGTGGTCGCCAGCTACACGCAGGCCTGTGCGGCCACCTTCCAGGGCCACGAAATGATGCTCTGGCCGGCCCTGGGGACGATCGCCGAAAAAGTCACCCTGGCCGTGGTCAGCGTGGTCGTGCTCGTGCTCGGGTACGGGCTGCTGGCGGTCGCCGGGGTGATGCTGCTGGGGGCCGGGATGAACCTGGCCCTGGTGGGCAGCCGCGCGATCCGCCGGGGCTGGATCCGGCCGCAATTCGACCCGCAACTGGCCCG
>DATGEF010000097.1:0-4064 GCA_035310405.1 Chloroflexia bacterium
GGCTGGTGGCGTGGTGGCAAGAGCGCCCGCGGGCGCAGACCCGCATTTCCACGTTTGCGGCACTCAAGGGACGGTATCCGCTGGCGACCGCCCTTGCAGCAGCCTAGCCTGTTGAGCAGGGGTTCGCCAGCGGTATCAAACCATGCAGCGCACCCGCGGCCTGACCCCGGGCACATGTTATAATGTGCGTAATGCGAGGAGGTCGGGATGGCAACTTACAATCGTGAGCCTTTCCAGGTTTATTTGCGTGACGATCAAGTGGAGGCTCTCCAGATTTTAGCTCAACGGCGCGGCATTTCGATAGCCGAGCTGATCCGTGAAGGTGTGGATGCCTTACTCACCAAGCGACCCTCGGCTGCGGAGTTAAGGATAGGCGAGACTCGCGAAGATGATCCCTTGCGCGATATCATTGGCCTGTTCGATTCGGGCGCCCCTAACTTGGGACTCGATCACGATAAATATATTGCCCAGCTTGTCGAAGCCGAAAATGGCATATGGCCCGCGAAGTCTTCATAGACACGGGAGCATGGCTCGCGCTGACCGATCGCCACGATTCCTCCCACACTGCAGCGACAAGTCTTGCAGCGCGAAAGCCACGGGCCTTTGGGCCCAATGGATGAAGCGCAATCAGATTGTACACAGTTACCTACTCCTGGTATAAGGGGGGCAGTCCCAGTCGGCGTCGGGGCTGGGCGGCACCTCTGCCGGGCACTAGATAACATTCATCATCAGGAGCGATCCTTACTGAGACGATGATGCATTTTATTAGCAGAAAGCATAAGATCTGTCATTCTGAGCGCAGCGAAGAATCCGCTGGGGCGCGAACCCGTTGCCCCAACGGCGCGATCGGGGGCGGCGGGGGTGGCGGGGCCCACCGGCCCGCCGGCTCCGACCTGATCCATGGGGCAGCGGATTCTTCGCTGCGCTCAGAATGACAAATTCTTGTATATCTTTGCTAATATTTATGCCTTAACATGATCATCGCCGCAGAGCAAAGGGCAAAGCTAGTGGCTTATTATGAATGTTATCTACTGTATAACAAATCCTGTATTTAATCCTGCTATCAGCTATATTCTTAATCCAATGTCCGCTAGATTTTGGATCGCCGCTGCCGGTGCCATTCTCCCTACCAGCTGACGCGGATCGGAGTGCGGCCGAGGCGGTCGACGGCGATGCGGATGCCTTCTTGCAGCGCGCCGGCATAGAACCACATCGTGCTCTCACGCTTGAGGATGGTGACGTAGCCGTCGAGGGTGACGGAGGCGCCGGGAGCCAGGGTGTGGCCAAAGCCCCAGCGGAAGGGGTAGCGATAGGGCGCGCCGCCGGCATTGCCCTCCCAATCGAGGCCCACCCGCCAGAGCCCCGCCTGGTCTACGTAGCGCCCGCCGGCGATGCTGGCGTAGGACTCGTTCGTGGTGTAGGTGTAGCCGGAGTCGGGCCCCTGGGTGCGCAATGGCACGTTGCCCGTATTTTGCACCACCATCTGCACATGGAGCGGGCTGCCCACCAGCAGGGCCGGGGGGTCGAGCTTCACGGAGAGCAGGGCGATATTCGGCGTGCCCGAGTCGGTCACCGTCAGCGGGCGGCGGGCTTCCACCGCGTTGCCCGCCAGGTCGGCTGTGCGCACGGTCACTGTGTAGGGGCCGTCGGCGACCGGCTGGCCGACGAGATCCTGGCCGTTAAAGATCACCTTCTGCTCGCCGGCGGCCACCTGTTGCGGGGCGAGCACGGGCACGGGCGGGCCGCTCGCGCCCTGGAGCGTCACCGACGTCGTGCTCGTCTGAGCCAGGCGGTAGGTGATCTGGGCCACGTCGTCGATGGCGTCGCTATTGGGCGAGATGGTGGCCGGGTAGATCTGCAGGTTGTCGAGGGCCGGCGGCGTGGTCTGGGCGCCCTGCACGGCAAAATCGGCGCCCGCTTCCTGTTGCTGCCCGGCGGCGTCGACCGCGGTCACCGCGAAGTGATAGGGGCCGTCCGGCAAGACGCGCTCGACCTGGGTGGCCGCCGGGCCGGGGGTGGCGCCGGTCGGCACGACGCCGTTGAAGAGCACGAAATGGTCGCCGGCGTCCAGGTGCTCCGCCGCCCGGAGCACGATGTCCGGTCCCCCACCGGCCGGCTGCACGCGCAGGGTCACCGTCGCGGGCCGGCCGAGGGTGTAGTGCAGCTGGAGGGGCTCGGTGGGCTGGCGCCCGGTCGGCCGGACCACCGGATCGGGCGCCAGGTCGCTGGTGGCGCCGACTCCGCTCAGCAGGGCCGTCGAGCCGCCGCAGCCGGCCAGCACGGCCAGCGCCGCCAGCAGGCAGACGCCGCCGGCCGTCCCCCGTGCGCCGCACCGGGTCACCGTGCCGCCCCGACGGGCGTCCGATCCTCGGCGGGCGGCACGGGCGCGGTCGGGGACTCGCCGGCGACCGGCTCGGTGATCCGGCCGAAGCGGAGCTGGGCGAGCGCCAGGGCGAGGAATCCCAGCCCGACGCCGAACCAGAGTGTGGCGAAGCGGATCAGCAGGGTCGCCGCCGTGCCGACGCTGGCGCTGATCACGCCGAGCGGCAGCCAGGGGTGGTGGCCGAAGAAGACCAACAGGCCTTCGATGCTGCCTTCGGTCGCCCCCAGGCCGCCCGGCAGGAGCAGCACCGAGCCGACGAGGGTCGCCGTGCCCATGGCAAAGGAGGCCAGCACGAGCAGCTGCCAGGACGCGGGGATGCCCATCCCGGTCAGGATCAGGAAGAGGGCCACACATTCGCCGGACCAGGAGATGAAGCCCAGGGCGATGGAGATCACCAGGTTGCGGGTGCGCAGGAGCTCATAGGAGCTGTTATAAAAGGCGCGCAGTTGGTCCACCCGCTTGTCCAGGAACGGCAGGCGGCGCAGCCCCTGGCCGGCGCGGCGTGCGATCCGCCGGTTCTGCACCAGCGCCGTGGCGATCGTCGCGATGATAATCACCCCGACCATGAACCAGCGCACCAGCGGGCTATCGAAGAGGAACAGGCCCGCGCCGGCCAGCAGCAACATCGCCAGCCCGTCCGTCATGCGCTCGGCCAGGATGATCGGCGCCGTCACGGCCACCGGCGTGCCCGTCACCTGCTTGACCATCAGGGACTTGAGCCACTCGCCCGCTTTGCCCGGCGTAATGGTCATGCTGAAGCCGCTGAAGAAGATCAGCAGACTGTCGAACCAGGCCAGGCCCCGCACCCCCACCAGGTGCAGGTAGAACTGCCACTTGAAAAAGCGTAGCGTATAGTTGAAGGCGCTGAAGCAGAGGATCAGCGGCAGCAGGCCCCACTGGAAGTTCTGCAGCACCTGCGAGAGCTTCTGATAATCGCCGAGGCCCAGGAAAACCGCGTAAACCAGGACGGCGAAAGCGATCGAGCCGAGGATCTTCTTGCGCTGCCGTTCGAGAACTGTCAAAGTTGCGCTCCAGATTCCGTGCAATCAGGATCTTGGGTAGGTATAATCAAGTAGCCATGCGGCCGGCCCGCAGTGGATTATTATAACCGATTGGCCGGGCCGGCGCAAAAATGGCACACGCTACGGGAGGATCGCCGACCGATGTCCACGCGCAAATCGCTAGCCACTCTCCTCGCCGCCCTGGCGCTCGGGCTGGGGCTGGTTCTGGCGGTGCAGGGAGCGCGCGCCCATCCCGCGCCGCTACGCCCGGCGCCCGCGGCCTGTGACAGCTTCGCGCCGGTGCCGAGTATGAACGGCGGGGCCAGCGCCAACGTCTTGCGCAGCATCGCCGTAATCGGGGCCGCCGACGCCTGGGCCGTCGGCGACGCGGTCAGCGGGAGTGCCGACCGCGCCCTCGCCGAGCATTGGGACGGCAGCCAGTGGGCGATCGTGCCCGCTCCCGACCCGGGCCCCAGCGTCGACGTCCTCGACGGCGTGGCCGCGCTCGCCCCCGACGACGTTTGGGCCGTCGGCTATGCCGATACGGGCGGCAGCTACCAGACGCTGGTCGAGCACTGGGACGGCAGCACCTGGACCGTGGTTTCCAGCCCGAACCCCGGCAGCAGCAACCTGCTCCGTGGTATCACGGCCGGCGGCGCCGCCGACCTCTGGGCCGTCGG
>DATGEF010000098.1:0-4322 GCA_035310405.1 Chloroflexia bacterium
TCGTTCCAGCCGGGCACGAAGCGCTTGGCGTAGTCTTCGACCTGGCCCGGCCGGATCTCGGCCACCAGCCGGGTCCCGCCCAGCCCGCCGACGAATTTGCGGATCTCGCGGTCTTCGCCGGCGGCAGCGGCCCCCCGGCGGGGGCGTTCCAGGAATTGGGTTGCGGCGTCTTCCAGGGTCAGGGGCATTCTTGGCATCCTCCATCGGGGGCTAGGGCTACCGGATACACAGAGGAAAGTCGCCGCAAAACTATAGCACCAGCCCCGCGCCCGATCAAGCGGCGCAAGGTGGATTTTTGGCCTACATCGCAGGATGGATGCGCGCCGCCCCCCTCAGCGCCAGGTGAGATAGAAGAAATCGCGCTGGCTGGGCGTGAGATACTGGGCCCGGCTGTAGGCCATGCCGGGCACCAGCGGCTCGGCGCGGAGCTGCTGCCCCGCGTCCCGGCGATAGGTCAGCCAATGGACCCAGGCGCTGTTGATGTCGAGCTGCATGGCGGTGACGGCGCCGGCCGCCTGCAGCGCCAGGGCCAGCTCCGCGGCCGAGATCGGAGTGCCCGCCGCGTAGATCAGCGATCCGTCGGCGGTTTGCCCCAGGGCGGAGCGCCAAACATACATCTGGCTCAACGCCGACAGGCCCCAGCTCGAGGTCAAGTGGTTCTGGACGGTGATCGTGCCGTTGTCGATCATCATCGGGCAGTTCTGCCGGTAGCTCACCAGGTCCCGGGCGGTCTGCAGGGTCTCCCAGGGGGCCAGCGTGATCCGGCCATCGCTGTGCACGGCCAGCGTGGCGGTATCGAGCCGGGGGTTGGGCGGGGCGATCTGCTGGCCGCCGACCAGCATCCCGTAACCCCCGTGAACCGACTTCCAGCCGCCGTTGAAGGCCGCCGCGAGGCGGTCCCGGTCGCCGGGGGCGATCTGCGCGGGCCGGCTCTCTTTCACGCGCGACACCGGCTCCAGGGTCCCGGCCACCATCTGGAGCCGGACCTGGCGCAGGTCAATGCGGACGAGGTAGACCAGCGCGTCGGGCCGGGCCGGATCGGGGCGCAGGAAGGTTTTCCAGAAGGCCGGCGGGCCGCCGCCGGGAGGTTGGGGCAGGCCCGTGCTCGTCCAGCGGCCCTCCCCGGGCAACGCGGGGGCGGCGATCCGCGACGCGAGCAGGGCCGGGGGCATAGCGGCGATTGCGGGCGCGCCCGAGTCCTCTGTGGTCGCTGCGCCGCTGGTCGGCAGCAGGGTGGCCACGGCAGGCGCCGGGCCGGCCGGGTCGGCAGCGGGGAGCACCGGGGACCCCGCCAGCGCCGGGCCGGCGGAGTCATCGGCGGGGAGCGTCCAGGGGGGCTGGACGGCGGGCGCCAGGCCCAGGTCCCGGGCCCAGCCGTGGGCCGTCTCCACGGCCCCGTAGTATCCCGCTTCCACATCGGCCATGGCGGCCGGGCCAATAATCCCGCGCACGCCGTCGACCAGCGGGGGCACCAGCGTATCGCCGAAGATGTGGAGCGTGAGCATCCCGCCCCCGCCCAGCAGGCCCAGGACCAGCCAAAGACGCAGCCCGCCGGCGCGCCGCCGGCGCGGCCGGCCCGCGCCTATCGACATTGCCCTGCCGCGCCCGGGGCGGGGGTCGGGGTGCTGGGGAGCGGCGTCAAGTGCACCCCGGGCTGCTGCCCGACGTAGGCCCCGCGCCCGAAGAACCAGTCGAGCAACGGGGTAGCCTGGTCCCAGTTCAGCGCCAGATTGCTGGTGCCCGGGACTTCGCTCACCAACGTGTTGTCGATCTGCGCCGTGTAGAGGTTTTGGGTCGGGATCGCGCCCAGGAGTTGGACGAGTTCCACTTGCTGGTCCGGCGGGATATTGGTGGTCAAGGAGTCGCCCAACTGCCCAAGGAGGGCCGCGTAGTGCGTGACCATATCCAATTGGAGCACGCGCGCCCGCACCGCCTGGATCACCTGTTGTTGGCGGCGGTTGCGGCCGAAGTCGCTGTCGGCATGGCGGGTGCGGGCATATTCCAGCGCCCGCGCCCCGTCCATATGCTGGCAGCCGGCCGCGAAATGGATCGACTGGTAGCTGTTATTGGGGCCCGGATAGAGCGGGTCGTCGATCGCCGCCGGAACGTAGATATCGATGCCGCCGACCATATCGATCACGGTCTGGAACCCGGTAAAGTTGATGGCGATATAATAGGGGATCGGCACGTCAAAGTATTGGCTCACCGTGGTCAGCGCGAGACCCGGGCCGCCTCCGGGTAGCTGATCATATTGGCCTAAAAAGTAGGCGGCGTTGATTTTCTGGAGGCCATAGCCGGGAATGCGCACCTGCAGATCACGCGGAACACTCAGGATCCCGGCGGTCTGCCAGTGCGGATCGATGCTCAGGATGATGAGCGTATCACTGCGCCCGCCCGCATCTTCGGGGCGCTGGTCGGTGCCGAGGACGAGGATATTGATGCGCCCTGCGGCGGGCGGCTCCGTCGGCCCCCCGGGCGGCAGCAGCGGCGCGAGCGGCGGCGGGGCGGCCGCGGTCGGGAGCGGGGCCGGCGCGGGGAGGATCGGGGCGGCCGCGGGAGGCGCGGCCGCGGCCCGGGGGGCCGCGGTGGGCGTACTCGGGATCTGGGCGGCCGCGGTGGGCGGATCCAGGACCTGGGCGGGCGTAGGGAGCCCGGGCGGCAGGGGGGGGGTCGGGACCGGACTTGGCCGCCGGGCGGGGCCTGGGCTGGGCAACGGGTGGTAAATGGCGTGCTGGAACCGGTAGACGAGCAGCGAGCTATACCCCAGGGTCCCCGCCAGAAGTATCCCCAGGCCGCCGGCCAGCCCCAAGAGCCAGCGGCGCCAGCGCCGGGGCCGCCGGCGGGCCGCGCCCCGGCGGCCCGTAGCCTCGGCGGTTGCCCCGGACGGCGGCGTCTGCGGCGGTGGTGCTTTTGCTTTAGCCATGCTTGGTCCTTCGCCGGACGCCCCGCGGGGCGACCCCTCTATAATCCCGTACCAGAATCCCGTGGCCTACCCGGCCAGATAGACCGCGCCGTCCGGTCCGACCGTGATTGCAATGGGCTGGAGCGGCTGGCGCGCGGGGCCGCGGACGACCTGACCGTTGGACTTGGGATCGAACAGCGCCCCATGGCAGGGGCAGGCAATCAGCTGCTCCGCCGCGCTGTAGCTCACCTGGCAGCCCTCGTGGGTGCAAATGGCGTAGTAGGCGCTGTAGCCGCTATCATTATGGACCAGCACCGCCGGGTAGCCATCGCCCGGATGGGTAAACTCGAGCGCCTGGCCGGCCGGCACCTGGCCGGCGGCGGCAATCTGCTGGCCCGGCGGCGCGGCGGCCGCGGTGGGGGCGGTGGTGGGGGCCGCGCCGCCGGGCGCGGTCGGCGGGGCCCCCACCGGCCCGGTGGTGTGCAGCACCGACCAGGCGCCCATCTCCAGCAGCCCGAGCACCGCGGCCCCGAGCGCGCTCAGGCCCAGGACGTTGAATTGCCGCCGCGTTAGGCCGGCGGCGGGCGCGCTGGGTGGCGGGCTGGCGCCGCCGACCAACTGGCCGTTCACGAAGCGCGGCGCCGGCCGCACGCGGGTCGCGCCGGCCGGCCGCGCGCCGGGGCGGGCCGGTGGCCCGCTGGCGGGCCGGGGCGATCCGCCGGGCACGCCGGCCGGCCGCACCCCGGGGCTCGTCGCCCCGGAGCGGGCCGGCCCGTCCGGTGCCTGGGCCCATTGTTTCAGATAGGCGTCGACGCTGATCGGGCCGGGCCCGGTGAGCGCGAGCGTGAGCCAGGCGACGACGAAGACGAGGTCGGCGCCGTAGTAGTAGGGCTGCACATCCCAGGTAATGGTCAGCCAGAACAGCAGGTTGATCAGCAGCCCCATCACGGCGCTGAAGCGGGTGTACCAACCGAGCAGCACGGCCAGGCCGATCAACAGCTCCCCCGCCATGGTCAGCATGCCGAACAGCGTCGCCTGCGGCACGATGAATCCGGTCAGCAGCCCGCCCAGCGGTGAGTTGTTGGCGCTGAGGGCCAGCTGGTGGCCGATGTACCCCGGGGCCGCCGCGTTGAAGAAGGCGGGGTCGCGCAGCTTGTCTACGCTGGCCCAGATAAAGGTGACTCCCAGGAACCCGCGCAGAGGCCAGAGCGCCACCCCCGGCACCCCCTGCGCCCGCAGCAGGGACCGCCAAGTGGCTATCACTGACCCTTCCTTACTCCCGCCCACGGGCCCGATCTGGCGCTGGCGGCGGGGACGCCGGGCAGGGCCAGCGTCACCCAGGTGCCCGCGCCGGGCCGGCTTTCCAGCCGGATCTGGCCGCGTTGCGCTTCAATCAGGCTCCGGGCGATCGCTAACCCCA
>DATGEF010000099.1:0-2750 GCA_035310405.1 Chloroflexia bacterium
GGGATAAAATTATGCTAAAATAACGCCATGTTCACCATCCTGAAGAGCAAGCTGCGCCCGCCGGCCATCCGGCGCGACGCTATCGACCGTGCCCCGCTGCTGCTGCGGCTGGACACGGCGGTCGCGGGAGCGGCGACGAGCGGCAAGGTATTGCTGGTGACCGCCGCCGCCGGGTATGGCAAGAGTACCATGCTGGCCGCCTGGGCGGCGCACCTCAGCGCCCAGGGCACGCCGATCGTCTGGTATAATCTGTCGCCGGGCGATCGGGCGCTGCCGGTGTTCCTGGCCTACCTGGAAGCCGGCCTGCGCACCGCCGTGCCGGGCTTTGCGCCGGCGGCGCCCCTGGTCCCCAGCGCGGCCGCCGACCCGGCCCCGCCGGCCGTGGACCCGGTCCCCGCCGGCGACAGCGTGGCCGTCGAAAGCCTCCTGACGCCCTTGATCGGGGCGCTGGAGGTCGCGCTCGGCGGCGGCCTGGCCACCTTTCAGCCGGCCCAGGGCCGGCCCCGTTTGCTCCTCGTGCTCGACGATCTCCATTATGTCGCGGGGCACACGGCCATCGAGACGGCGCTGACTTTCCTGATGCGCCAGCTGCCGGCCGGCCTGGTGCTGGCGATCACCAGCCGCCGCGAGCTCGGCGCCGGGCTGCCCCTGGCCCGCTTGCGGAGCAACCGGCAGGTGACGGCGATCGGCGAGCAGGAGCTGCGCTTGCTGCCTAGCGAGATCGCGCGCGCCTATCCCCTGCTGAGCAAAGTGAGCGCTACCCGCCAGGCCATCCCGCGCCTGCTGGAGCGGCTGGACGGCTGGCCGATGGGCTTCCACATCTTGCACGAGCTGCTGGCCGACGAGCACCTGGCCGCCGAGCACGCCGACCCGGCGGGCGTACAGCTGGCCCGCCGCGTCACCGAGGAGCTGTACACCTATCTGGACGAAGAGGCCCTCTCCACGGTCGGCGAGCCCCTCTACTCCTTCCTCCTGCGCACGGCCGTGCTGGACGACCTCTCGGTGCCGGCCGCCGACGCTGTCACCGAGATGCGGGGCAGTGAGGTATTGATCACCCAGGCCCAGCATCAGCACCTGTTCCTGCAGCGGACCCAGGTCGAGCCGGCGATTTACCGGTATCATGAACTGTTTGGCGATTTTCTGCGCCAACGCTTGGGCGAGATGTATGGCTACGAGGAAAAGCGGCGCCTGCACCGCCTGGCCGCCGCGCAATGGGCGGGGGTGGGCAGCTGGGTCCGCGCCGCCCGCCAGTTCCTGGCCGCCGGGGATGTCGATGCGGCCCTGGCCTCGGTGAATGTGCAGCGGGAGCAGGCCGGCGAAGCCGAGAGCCGCCCGGCGGCGGACCCCCCGCCGCCCGGCCCCGCCGCCGGGCCGGCCCCGACCAATGCGGCCGTCGGGGCCGCGCTGCGCAACGCCGGCGACCCCGCTGCCCGCCGCCGCCTGGTCGAGCTCCTCGGCCTGCAGGCCGGTGCCGCCGACATCCCCTTGCTGGAAGCCTTCCTCGCCGACGAAGATGTCGCCGTGCAAGCGGCCGCGCGCGCCACGGTCAGCGAGTTGGTGCGCCGCACCGCCGGAGTGCTGCGCATTGCCCTGTTCGGCGGCTTTCGCATCTGGCGGGGCGCCGAGCTCGTGGACGAGCGCGAGTGGCGCCGCAAGCGGGCCAAGCTGCTGCTGGTCTATCTGCTGCTGGCCGGCCCCGACGGCGCCTCCCGCCAGGCCATTGCCGATAAAGTCTGGCCCGATACGTTACCCGGCGAGGCGAACGACCAGTTCTATGCCCACCTGCGCGCCTTGCGCTCGGTGCTGGAGCCCGCGCTGGAAAAGGGCGGCGACAGCATCCACATCAAGAACCAGCAGGGGCGCTATGCCTTCGCCTTCGAGTCGCCCCACCACTGGGACCTGGCCGAGTTCTTGCGCCACCGCGACCAGGGCCGGCGGGCGGAGCGCCTGGGGCGCGTCGCCGAGGCCGCCGCCGCCTACGAGGCCGCGGTGACGATCTTCACGGGCGACCTGCTGCCCGAGTCGCCCTTTACCGACGTCACCTGGCTCTACAACCTGCGCCTGGCCTGCCGGGAAGACATGATCTCGATGCGCACCTTCCTGGCCGAGCGCGAGGCGACACAGGAGCACTGGGAGGCCGCCCTCGCCCATTGGAAAGCGATCCTGCAGGTCGAGCCGACCCGCGAGATTATCCATGCTCGCATGATGGCGGCGTTCGCCCAGCTGAATCGCCGCGACGACGCGCTCGCCCAATTCCAGGTCTGCCGCGCCGTCCTGCGCCGCGAACTGGGCACGGAGCCCCTGCCCAGCACCGTCGAGCTCTACCACCAGATCCTGAGCAACACCGTCGAGATTACGTCGTAACGAGCGGTCAGCGGTCGGGACGAGTTTTGAGTTTTGATCGCGCAGCGGTGCCGCAGGCACATTTTTGAGTTTTGAGTTTTGAGTTGGTTGGTCAGCGGTCAGCGGTCACTTGCGCTGCTCAGCGATCACGCCGCCGCATGTTGTCGCGATCGTATACAGGGATAAATCTTAGCAAAGATTTTAAAAAACTTGTCATTCTGAGCGCAGCGAAGAATCCGTTGCCACGTGGATCAAGTCGGGGCCGGAGGACAACTGGCCCGGCGATCCCGGCCTCCTGGCCACGCCGGTGCGTGCCCGCCCCGATCGCCGCGTTGGAGCCGCAGGCGCGTGCCCATCAGCGGGCAGCAGTCACTTGAGCGGCTCAGCGATCACGCCGCCGCATGTTG
>DATGEF010000100.1:0-3163 GCA_035310405.1 Chloroflexia bacterium
TAGACGATCTTGGCGATCTGGCCGCGGGTGGCCTGGTTGTACTGGCGGAAGTAGGGGCGATTCTGGTTGTCGCACGGCTCGCCCACGCCGCCGCAGGTGTAGCCCGAGATCACCCCGTGGCAATACGCCGTTTCCACGAACTCGTAGAAGGCGGTGCCCGGCAGCACGTCCGTGAAGCTGCCCGCCGGCGGGTTGCGTAGCGCCCAGCCGGCGGCGACCACGTCGATCTTGGAGAGTTGGCCGCGCGTGACGTTGGTATAGGGCCGGAAGTAGGGGCGATTGGCGCTATCGCAGGGCTCGTTCGGGCCCCCACAGGTGTAGCCCGAGACGATATTGTTGCGCGCCGCGGTTTCGATCACGGCGAAGAAGGGATTGCTGGGCGGGACGTCGGTAAAGGTGTAGGCGCCGGGCGCCGGCGTGACGATGGCTTTATTGAAGCCCAAGACGACGATCTTGACCATCTGGGAGCGGGTGGTGTTGTTGTAGGGGCGGAAGCTATACGTGCCGTCGCCATTGCTGTAGCCGCTGATCACGCCATGGCAGGCCAGGTAGAGCACCGGCGTGTAGAAGTAGTCCGTGGGGTGGACATCGGTGAAGCTCAGCGCGCAGGGCGTGCTGGATGCCGTCGGCGGCGCGGGGGTCGCGGTGGGGCCCCCGGGAGTCTGCGTCGGCTGCGGCGTGGCTGTCGGTCCGCCCGGGGTCTGCGTCGGCCGCGGGGGCGGCGTCGGCGTGGCCGACCCACAGGGCAGGCCGGCGATCACCGAAACGTCGTCGACCCACCAGCCCGGCGCGACGCCGTTCAGGTCACTACCCAGGCGGAAGCGGAACTGGACGCTCTGGCCGCTATAGGGGAGGAGATTGACCGTGACCCCGGTGAAGCTGGGATAGCCGGGGCTCTGGTTGATCCAGGCCGCGCGCCCGCTCAAGGGATTGCCCCCGGTCGCCGTAATCACCCCGGTATAGCCCCCCTGGAGAATATTCGCGCCGGCATCGGTCCAGACCACGCCATTCGTCGACGATTCCAGCACGCCGCCATCGTAGCCGGGTTGCTCGAAGCTGTAGCGGTGGGCGAAGTGCAACGTGGCCGTGATCGCCCCGGCGGGGATGGCCAGCGGGGTGAGCAGGGCCAGCTGCTGGTCAGATTGCTCGTTCGGGTCGGAGGCGAAGGCCGAGTAGATCCCGGAGTTGGCGGTGCCACTGACCACGACCCAGCGCTCCGCGCCAATGGTCGTCGTCGCGGTGAAGACGCCGAGCGTGCCGCTCTCAAAGCCTTCGCTGAGCAGCTGGCTGGCCCCACAGCCGAGGGGCGTGGCCGTCGCCGTCGGCGAGGCGGTGCGCGTGGGCGACACGGTCGCCGAGGGGGTGACGGGCGGCAGAGGGGTGTTGCTCGGCCGGGGCGTGCTCGTCATAGTCGCCGTCGGCGGCGTACCGGTGACGGTCGGCGTCGGCGTGCCGCCAAACGGCCCCGCGGGCAGCGGCCAGACGAAGGCGCCCCGGCTGCGGGTGAACGCCGCCAGCGTCGTGAAGCCCCGATCGATCTGGAAATCCCAGACCATCGTGCTCGGCATGCCGGCGGCGAAGCGGAACCATTGCGGGGTGGGCGCGTCGATATTGTTCGTGTAGTAGACCCCCCAATCGGTCCCCGCGAACACCTGCTGGCGGTAGAGCGGGTTGGCGATAATCGTGTCGACGGGGATGTCGGGCAAGTTGCCCGTCTTGTTGGCCCAGGTGAACGTGGCGCAATTGGCGGTGCAGGTAACGAGGAAGACATGGCCGGGCGTCGCCGGCGTATTCTCGTCGAAGCCGCCGACCGCCGCGTAGCCGCTCGTCGGGGTCAGCGGGTCGGTCGCCACGTCGAGGATGGGCCGGTTGGGCAGCACGCTATTGCTGCCCGTCACGTTGACCCAGGTGGCGGTGTTCGCGCTCCCCTGGCCCAGGCCAAAGCCGTACTGCACATTGCCGTCGTTGGTGCCGACGATCGCCGTGGTCGACAGGCTGACGGCGTAGCTGAGCTGGTTGATGAAGGAGCGGTCGGCCAGCGTGCCCTTGGTCAGGTCGGGGCTGTTGATATACCAACTGCTGGCCGGCACCGCCCCCTGTGTCGTTTCCCAGACCCGGTAGCTCCCGGCGATCAGGTGGTCGCAGCCGGTCGGCGCGCAGTCGTTTTTGTAGATCTCATAGGGGAAGATGAAGCTCAGCCGGTCGCTGCTCCAGGCCCCCGACGCCGCGATGAGCGGGCCATTGGGGCCGCTGGTCGAGACGTTGAGGCCGCCGTTCTGGCTCTCGAAGTACCAGCGCTGGCCGAGCAGCGGCTCGATGCGGGCGAAGAAGCCGTCGCCACCCAGCCGCTGCGACCAGAGATGGCTGGGGTCGCCGTTCCAGACCGAAGAGCCGTTGTCCTGGGCGCCGGCGTTGGCCTGCTGGACCGCCGCATTGGCGAAGTTGGCGACCAGGTCACCCGAATAGAATTCGATCGTGCTCAGGCTGCTGTTGAGCTGGTTATAGACAGGCTGGGGCTGATCGGCGGTGAGCGTGACATAGCTGCCGCCGTCGCTGCCGGCCAGCATGGTGCTGGAGGAGCCCGGCAGATAGGCCAGCGCGTGCTGGTCGACATGGACCTGGGCGGGCGCGTTGAGGCTCCCGTAGCCGCAGGTCGTGTCGCTAAAGCTCACCCCGGCGTCGGTCGATTTCCAGATCTCGAAGGTGTCCATGTAGAGGGTGGTCGGGTTGTTGGGGTCGACGGCGATACCCTGGTCGTACCAGTTCTGCGGGTAATCACCGCCGACGAGCGAGTTCGGGCAGACGTCGGCATTGAGCGTGGCGGCGGTCGACTGCTCGTGCCAGGTGGTGCCGCCATCGGTGGTGCGCCAGAGGCCCATCTGCCCGCCCCGCTGCAGGCCGCCCCCCACCCCCGGCAGGATCGCTTGCACCTGGGCGTAGATGACGCTCGGGTTGCCGGGCGCCATCACCAGGTCGATGCGGCCCAGGGGGTTGCCGCCGGTCTGATAGACCGGGATGCCCGAGCCGGTGCCCACGGGCCAGCCGTTGAGCGGCGTGCTGATCAGGCTCCAGCTCGCCGGGCAGCCACTGGCGGGCAGCGTCGTCTTGTAGATGCCGTTCGCGCCGTTCTCGGCCAGGTTGGTCTGCACGGTCGTGCTGTAGC
>DATGEF010000101.1:0-8087 GCA_035310405.1 Chloroflexia bacterium
GCTTTGGCGGTTGGGACGGCGGGAACGCCGCCTGGACCCACAAATACGATCCGGTAGCGAACACCTGGACGTATGTCGACAGCGGCGGGCTCCGGCCCGGGTTGGGGGCCAGCGCAGTGACCGATGGCACTTATATTTATATCCTGGTTGGTCAGAATCCAAGCGGGTTGACCCGCTATGACCCAGGGACCAATGCGTACACCTCCCTGGCCCCCCCTCCTCGTGCGACCCAGTATCAGGCGGCCGTCTATCTGGGCGGCAAAATTTACCGCATTGCCGGGCAAACGTCGTCTAGCGTCGATACGTCGAGTGTCGACGTCTACACGATCAGCACCAACACCTGGGCACCGGCCGGCACAGTCGCCGACTATCCTCTTGCCCTGTCCAATCTTCTTGCCATCGGGTCTGGCGGCTATATTTACACGGCGGGTGGCGTCGATACGACGGGGACCATCTTCAACAAAACCTACCGTTACGACCCGGCCAGCAATACCTGGGACGACAATGTGGTCACGGATCTCCCCCAGGGCCGGGCCTATGGCGCCGGCGACATCCTCAATGGGCGCTGGATCCTGGCGGGAGGCTACTCTCTCGATTACCAGCTCGACACGAACGTCATCGCCCTCGACCTGGGAGATCCTGCCGGGGCGTGGGTTGGACTACCCTGGGAGCCATCTTGGCGCTGGTTCATGGGTGGGGCAACCGTCGGGTCGGCCTTTTATACGGTCGGTGGCCGGGGCTATGCCCAGGTAGAGCATGAAGATACCTTTCAGTACACAGAAGCCCCCTGTACCACCCCAACGGCGACCCCGGTGGCGACCGGCACCCCGCCGAGCGCCACGCCGACGGCGGGCCCGCCTGCCTGTGGCTCCGGCGCCTGGGCGCCAGGGCCTGCCTATCCGATTCCGGCCTGGGGAGTAGCTACCGCCGTACAGGATGGCGTCGTCTACGCCTTTGGGGGCTACGCTAACGACGCCGGGGTGGCCAACGCCTACCGCTATGACCCCGCGGCCGGCGCCTGGGCGGCTATTGCGCCTTTGCCTGCGGCGCGCCATCTGGCCGGGGCCGTGAGCGATGGCACCTATATCTATATCGTAAACGGGGGCGACGTGGCTGGTCAGATGCAGGCCAGTTTGTACCGTTATGACCCCGCTACCAATACTTATGTGACTTTGACCGCACCCTCTCTGGGGACTTATGCTAGTGCCCAGATCTACCTGAATGGGAAAATTTACCGGATCGGTGGCTGGGGCAGCCAGATTGGGCTAACCGCCCGTGTGGATGTCTATACCGTTGGCTCGGACAATTGGTCTTCTGCCGCCGACTACCCGCTGGCAGTCGGCGGGCTCGTGGCTGTGACGGATGGTGTGTATATCTATGGCGCCGGAGGTTCCACGGGCAATAATGCCGATACTAATAAGACGTACCGCTATGATCCCAATAACAACAGCTGGGACGACGGGGCCATCACGGATCTGCCGCAAGCGATAGAAGGCCAGGCGAGTGCGATCCTGAACGGCCGCTGGGTTTTGGCCGGCGGATTCGTGCATCCATCCACCAGCAGCAACGCGGTAATCGCGCTCGACCTCTCGCAACCCACGGGCACCTGGGCTATGCTGCCCCCCTTACCGCTGGGCCGGAGCTATGTGGCGGGCAGCACTATCGGCGCGACCTTCTACGCGCTTGGCGGGTGGGCCTCGCTCGGGCAAGCGCAGCAAGATGTGCAACTCTATACCGAGGTGCCGTGTCCGACCAACACCCCGACCGTGCCGCCGTCGGCCACACCCAGCGCAACCAGCACGCCGCTCGCCCCGTCCGCTACAGAAACGCCGTCCGCCACCGCCACTTGGACCGCGACGAGTTCGCCCACGACTACCGAGCCGCCTTCGTCGACACCCTCGTCCACGTCCACCGCAACTAGCACGCCGCTCGCCCCGTCTGCCACCGCGACGCCGTCCGCCACCGCCACTTGGACCGCGACGAGTTCGCCCACGATTACCGAGCCGCCACCTTCGCCCAGCGCAACTAGCACACCGCTTGTCCCGTCCGCCACTTTAACCGCGACGAGCTCACCCATAGCGACATCGCCCGCCACCGCCACTTTAACCGCGACGAGCTCGCCCACGATTACCGCGTTGTCGCCTTCGTCGACACCCTCGTCCACCGCAACCAGCGCAACCAGCACGCCGCTTGTTCCGTCCGCCACGGCGACGCCGCCCGCCACTGCCACTTCAACCGCGACGCGCACCCCAGCCGTCCCCTCCGCCACGCTGCCGCCGACCCTCACACTGGTGACGGCTTCGCCCACCCTGCCGCCCGCGGTCACGGCGACCGCGCTGCCCCCCTCGCCGACGCCGTCCCCGTGCGCCGTCTCCTTCCGCGACGTGCCGCCGGCCGCCTATTTCTACACGCCGGTGACTTACCTGGCCTGTCATGGTGTTGTCAGCGGCTACGGCGACGGGACCTTCCGGCCGTATAACCCGACCACGCGCGGCCAGATGGTCAAGATCGTGATCGCCGGGTTCCAGCGACCGGTCACCACCCCCGCCGCGGGCGGCTACACGTTTGCCGACGTGCCCCCGGCGGCGGCCTTCTTCCCCTACATCGAAACGGCCGCGGCGCTCCAGGTGGTGAGCGGCTACCTCTGCGGTGGTCCCGGCGAGCCCTGTGACAGTCAGCGCCGGCCCTACTTCCGTCCGAACGCGAGCGTCACCCGGGGGCAGTTGGCCAAAATCGTCGTGACGGGGGCCGGTTGGCCGCTACGCCCGCCGGCGACGGGGCGCTTTGCGGACGTACTGCCGGGCAGCGCCTTTTACTCCTTCGTCGAAACCGCGGCCTGCTATGGCATCGTCAGCGGCTACACCTGTGGGGGCCCGGGCGAGCCCTGTGATGGCGCCCGCCGGCCCTACTTCCGCCCCGCTGCGCCCGCCACCCGGGGGCAGATCGCCAAGATCGTCTATGGGGCCCTGGGGGGCCCGGCCTCTTGCGCGGGGATGGACGCCTCTGAAGGGCCGGCGCTGCGCTAGCCCCGCGATCGCTGTTCGGCGGGGGGCCACTCGTGCCGAATACGCACACCTGCGACTTTGGTATCGAGAAATCGTCTGTGGGAGAGGGCTCTGCCCTCGAAGCTCTTCCCCGACCGCTTTGCTGGGGTAGGCGCGCTGTAGCCGGGCCGCTAACCAGCGACAGCGTCGCGCGGCCAGCGTCGAGGGCAGAGCCCTCTCCCACAGACGCAGAGTCGCTTATGCGAAGCGGATCATCGGGCTGCTTTCGGCGGGCTCATACGGGAGACTCCGCTGCAATAGCTGGCGGAATCGTCTGTGGGAGAGGGCTCTGCCCTCGACGCTCTTCCCCAACCTCTCTGCTGGAGGTGGGCGCTTCAGTTGGGCCGCCAACTCCCGACAGCGTGGCGCGGCCAGTGCGTCGAGGGCAGAGCCCTCTCCCACAGACGGGATAGGCGCTCACCTGCTAGTGGCCGAGGACCAGGGCCATTCGTTGGCGGCGGCAACCAGGGCGGCCTTGACCGGATTGTATTCGACGTAATGGATGACATCCTCGATCGCGGTTTCTGCCCGGAGAGCATGCTCATGAAATCCGTTGGCCCAGGGCGGGCCGAGCGTGGTGTGCCGGGCGATCTGCAGACCCGTGAACGAAGCCAAAGCGTTGCATGACCTTGCTGATGCTGGCGGTTTCTCCCAGTTGCACGAGAAGGTGCAGGTGGTCCGGCATCAGGCAATACGCGCTCAAGGTTATGAGTTGCTACTGCTGCAACCAGCCCAGCGCCTCCAGGATTATCTCCGGCACCCCGGGCTGTACCAGGCGGCCCCGCGATCGCTGTTCCGTGGGAGTCCACTCCTGCCGAACCCTCACCCCGGCGACTTTGGTGACGAAGTAGAGGCGGCCGGCCTCAGACACACGTCCCGCCCGTAGCGCCTGGTAGCCGATCAGCGGCCGGATCATTGAACCGCTTTCAGCTGGCTCATAATGAAGACTCCGCATGCTGCTTTCGGCGGGCTCACAATTGAGACTCCGCTGCAATAGGCCGAAAATTCGTCTGTGGGAGAGGGCTCTGCCCTCGAAGCTCTCCCCCGACCTCTCTGCTGGGGGTGGGCGCTGGAGCAGGGCCGCCACCCCCCCGGCAGCGTCGCGCGGCCAGCGCGTTGAGGGCAGAGCCCTCTCCCACAGACGGAACAGGCCGCCACCCCCCGGCAGTATGGTGCGGCCAGAGCTTCGAGGGCAGCGCCCTCTCCCACAGACGGAACAGGCCGCCAACCCCCGGCCGCGTTGCGCGGCCAGAGCCCTTTCCCACAGACGCAGAGTCGCTTACTTGGGAGCGAACATGCGTTGCAAGAACTGGCCGGTGTGGCTGGTGGCGACCTGGGCGACCTGTTCCGGGGTGCCTTCGGCGACCACCTGGCCGCCGCCGTCGCCGCCCTCTGGGCCGAGATCGATGATCCAGTCGGCCGTCTTGATCACGTCGAGGTTGTGCTCGATGACCAGGATGGAGTTGCCGGCGTCGGTCAGGCGCTGGAGCACGTCGAGCAGGCGCCGGACGTCGGCGAAGTGCAGGCCGGTGGTCGGCTCGTCCAGGATATAGATCGTCTTGCCGGTGGCTTTGCGCGACAGCTCGGTGGCCAGCTTCACGCGCTGGGCCTCGCCGCCGGAGAGGGTGGTGGCCGGCTGGCCCAAATGGATGTAGCCGAGGCCCACGTCGTTCAGCGTGGCCAGCTTGTTGCGGATGGCCGGGATGTTCTCGAAGAAGCCCAGGGCTTCCTCCACCGTCATGTTCAGCACATCGGCGATCGTCTGGCCCTTGTAGCGGATCTCCAGCGCCTCGCGATTGTAGCGCTGGCCGTGGCAGACCTCGCAGGGGACGTAGACGGCGGGCAGGAACTGCATCTCGATCTCGATAATACCCTCGCCCCGGCAGGCCTCGCAGCGCCCGCCCTTGACGTTGAACGAGAAGCGCGCGCTATTGTAGCCCCGCAGCTTGGCCTCGGGCACCTTGGCAAAGGTCTCGCGGATGGCCGTGAACATGCCGGTGTAGGTGGCCGGGTTGGAGCGCGGCGTGCGCCCGATCGGCGACTGGTCGATCTCGATCACCTTGTCCAGAGTCTCGATGCCGATGACCTGGCCGTGGCTGCCGGGCTTCTCCTTGGCCCGGTTCAGCTTGCGCGCCAGCTCGCGGTAGAGGATGTCGGTCACCAGGGTCGACTTGCCGGAGCCCGACACGCCCGTCACGCAGACGAACAGGCCGAGTGGGAAGCGGACGGTGATATCTTTCAGGTTGTTCTCGCGGGCCTGGCGCACCTCCAGGGCCGCGCCATTGCCCGGGCGCCGCTGCGCCGGCACGGGGATCTGGTCGGCGCCCGAGAGGAAACGCCCCGTGGCCGAGTCGGGGTTGGCCAGGATATCGGCCAGGGTGCCCTGGGCCACGATGTGCCCGCCATGTTCGCCCGCGCCCGGCCCGATGTCGACGATCCAATCCGCCGTGCGCATCGTCTCTTCGTCATGCTCGACGACGAGCAGGGTGTTGCCGAGGTCGCGCAGGCGCAGCAGGGTCTTGATCAGGCGGGCGTTGTCGCGCTGGTGCAGCCCGATCGAGGGCTCGTCAAGGATATAGATCACGCCCATCAGGCTGGAGCCGATCTGGGTCGCCAGCCGGATGCGCTGGGCCTCGCCCCCGGCCAGGGTCGCCGCGGTGCGGTCGATGGTCAGGTACTCCAGGCCCACGTCCTTGAGGAAGCCGAGCCGGGCGCGGATCTCTTTGAGGATCTGGGTGGCGATGATCGTCTCGCGCTCGCTGAGGACGGGGTGGCCGTTGCGGCCGGGCGCCTCAGGGTCGTTGGCCAGCAGCGCGGCCCACTCCAGGGCGCGGCGCACCGACATCTGGGTCACGTCGACAATATTCCGCGCGCCGACGGTCACCGCCAGGCTCTCCGGCTTGAGGCGTTTGCCGCCGCAGGTGGGACAGGGCCGGTTGCTCATGTAGGCTTCCAGCTCCTGGCGTACCCCTTCCGAGGTGCTGTCGCGGTGGCGGCGCTTGACCCAGGGGATCAGGCCCTCGAAGGTCGTGTCGTAGGTGCGGGTGTGGCCGCTGGCGGTCTTGTGCCGGACATGCAGGGTCTCGTTGCCGGTGCCGTAGAGCACGGCCGTCCGTTGCTTCTCGCTCAGGTCCTTCCAGGGGGTCGCCATGGCGAAGCCGTAACGGGTGGCCAGGGCCTCCAGCAGCTCCAGGTAATAGCCCTCGCCGGCCAGCACGGCGCGCGACCAGGGGCCGAGCGCGCCGTCGGCCAGGGCCAGCTCGGCGTCGGCGACGATCAGGTCGGGGTCGGGGTCGAGCATCGTGCCGAGGCCGGTGCAGGTGGGGCAGGCGCCATGCGGGCTGTTGAAGGAGAAGGTGCGCGGCTCGATCGCGCCCAGGCTGATGCCGCAGACGGCGCAGGCCGCGTGCTCCGAGTAGAGATACTCGTCGCCGCCCTGCACCGCGACGCGCACGGTGCCCTCGCCCAGCTTGAGCGCCGACTCGATACTGTCGGCCAGGCGGCTACGGTCCGGGTCGGGCGACTCGACCGCGCGGGTCGCCCCGGGCAGGGCGCGGCTCGTCGCGGCGCCCGCGGTCGCCAGCGCCTCGGCGGCCGCCGGCTGCAGATGCTTGACGACCAGGCGGTCGACCACGACTTCGACCGTGTGCATCTTGTAGCGGTCGAGGTCGGGCACGGCGTCCAGGTCATAGACGGTGCCGTCGACGCGGGCGCGGACATAGCCGGCCTTGCGGATATCTTCAAAGACCTTGGTATGCTCGCCCTTGCGGTCCTTGATCACCGGGGCCAGGACCATGATGCGGGCGCCCTCGGGCAGGGCCTGCACCGTGTCGACGATCTGGGTGGCCGATTGGGGCGAGATCTCGCGACCGCAGTTGGGGCAGTGGGGATGGCCCACGCGAGCAAAGAGGAGCCGTAGGTAGTCGTAGATCTCGGTGATCGTGCCGACGGTGGAGCGGGGGTTGCGGCTGGCCCCTTTCTGGTCGATCGAGATCGCCGGGGAGAGGCCGTCGATAGTATCGACGTCGGGCTTGTCCATCTGGCCGAGGAACTGCCGGGCATAGGCCGACAACGACTCGACATAGCGGCGCTGGCCCTCGGCGTAGATCGTATCGAAGGCCAGCGACGACTTGCCTGACCCGGAGAGGCCGGTGATCACGACGAGTTTGTCGCGGGGTAGCTCGACGTCGATATTCTTCAGGTTATGGGCGCGCGCGCCCCGTACGATGATCTTGTCCGACACAGGTCTTCCCCCCACCAAAAGGGCCGGTCCGAACCGGCCCGCACAACATAGAACGAGTGTTCTATCAGTATAGCAAAACCTAAAAAGACTGTCAATCAGTCGCTGGTCCGATCTCGCCAAACGCGGGCGCCAGCCTTTAATTATACCATAATCGCGGCTATTGACGGCCGGCGGAGAACCGGGTATACTAAGGAGCAGGTTTCTGCAAGGGTCCGGGTGCGCGCCGCGGGGCGCGCCTCTTTTTGTGTGGACCCGGGGCCGGAGGCGTCTCTCGCCGGCGGCCCCCGATTCTGGGGATGGGCCGCTGTCTCGCTATGGGTCACGCCTGTCACGCTTACCACTTTTGGGACGAAGGAGAAGGCATGCTCAAGATCCGTCTGCGCCGGATGGGCGCGAAATTTCAGCCGCACTACCGGGTGGTGGTCGCCGATTCCCGCGCGCCGCGGGATGGCCGCTTTGTGACCATCCTGGGCTATTATGATCCCCGGACTGAGCCCGCGACGATCCACGTCGACGCGGCGAAGATCGAAGAGTGGGTGCGCAGAGGCGCCCAGCCGACCCTGGCCGTGATCGGCTTGCTGCACCAGGCGAAGCTGGCCCCGGAGGTGATCGCGACCTTCAACCGCAAGAACCACCGCAAGACGCGGGAGTCGGTCGCGGCGGCCGCGGTCGCCCAGGCGGCGGCGGCGGAAACGGCCGATCAGGCGTAAACGGCGCCCGGCGCGGGCCGGGCCAGGGGGAGAGGCATGAAAGATCTGGTGGAGTATATCGCCAAGACTCTGGTGGAGCATCCGGAAGAT
>DATGEF010000102.1:0-9334 GCA_035310405.1 Chloroflexia bacterium
CCTTTGGCGTCTATATCGCGCTGGCGGCCCACGGGGTCCCGCCCGGCGGCCCGCTGGCCCTGCTGCTGGCCGCGCAACTGACCACGCAGTTCGCCATCTCGCTGCTCAACGACTACTGGGACCTGCCGCTGGACCGGCTGACGAAGCCGGACAAGCCGATCCCGGCGGGGCGGATCGCCGCCGCCCGGGTGCGCCGGCTGGGCTGGGGCGCGGCCGGCCTCGCGCTGGCCCTGGCCCTGCCGCTCGGCGGGCGCGTGCTGGCCTGTGCCGTCGTGGGGCTGGCGGCGGGGTTACTGTATGATGTCCGCCTCAAACGGACCCTCTGGAGTCCCCTGCCCTTCGCCATCGGCTTCGGGGTGCTACCCCTCTGGGCCTGGGCTGGCGTCGACCGGGCCTGGGATGCGCCGGTCGGCTGGGCCGCCGCGCTGACGGCCCTGCTGGTGCTGGCCCTGCACCTGGCCGATACGCTCCCCGACCTGGAAGCCGACCGAGCAGTGGGGGTGCAGGGTCTGGCGCACCGCCTGGGGCCCCGGGCGGCGCTCGCCCTCTGCTGGGGCACGCTGGCCACGGGCCTGGGCGCGGCCCTCGCCCTGGGCTGGGCGTTGCAGGCGCGCCCGCTCCTGCTCGGCGCGACTCTGCTCGTGGGCGGCGGGCTGCTGCTGGCGGGCATGGCCCTCTACCGGGCGCGGGGCCCCGCCGGCCTGCGCCCCATGGCCGGGCTGATCGAGGCGGGAGCGCTGCTGACGGCGATCGGCTGGCTGGCGGCGGTCAGCTAGAAGGCGCCCCGGAGAACGACGCAAGCTATGGCCAGGTCAGTGCGGCCATTGCACCACGGGATCGAGATGCTGGCGGAAAACCAAGGCCCTTCAGGGAGCGCTGGGTTCCATACCGAACTGCTTGGCGTACTCCGCGTTCAGCCGCTGCCACTCGCCGAACTTCAGCGCCTCGGGACCAACGATGCGGCCGCTGGGGGTGCCGCTGAGCAGGTGATCCAGCACATCGAAACAAATGTGCCACCCGGCAGCGCCCATGGCCATGAAGCGGCGCGCGATGGTGGTCCACAACGTCAGGCGCGTGCCGCCACCCAAGGCTTCGAGTTCCCACCGCATATCAAAGCCACCCCAGTTGTACTCCAGCACCTGGGGAGCGTCGGCGCGCCGCACGCGGGTTGCGGAAACCTGCGGCGTGGGCGCGCCCACCGTGGTGAGCTGCACCGTGGTTCCCACCAGGCCCAGGCTCCCATCGGCGTCGAAGGGCGCCCACTCGCGCAACTGCGCCGGGTCGGTCAGCGCTTGCCAGACTTTTTCCGGCGCGTGGCGCAGTTCTCTGACGAGAATGAGCGTCCACGTCTCTCCGTCCTTGCGGACCTGCGCCCCCCTGGCCGGACCCATAGGGTACTGCTCTCGATCGGTCATCTTGTTCTCCTTGTCTTCCTTCCCTTTCCCCGCACCCGTGTCTCCGAGTGACGAGACGCCGAGGCCGATCAGAAACCGTCGCGCATGCGGCGCACGAAGCAGGTCACGCTAGTGCAGGATCAAGCCAGCTATTGGGGAATGAGGAGTGAGCACCCCCAGGTGCGAACGGTGGGGGCGCGACCCGTTCGCACCTGGGGGTGCTCACTCCTCGGTATGTAACCCCAACCGGTCGCCGGAACCTGCACTAGCACGGCGAGGAGCGTCCCGAGGCGCCGGTGCAAAATCCTGCCGGGCACCTAATTCGTACCTTTAGAGTATTTACTTTTTATTGAAACTTTGGTACAATAGAGAAAACCGACGCGTCGGTCGGTTTCTAGGAGCCAGCCGGATGATCAAGGAACAGGAACGGAGCCAGACGCGCCGCCAGCGGATTCTGGATGCGGCGGTGCAGGTCTTTACGCGCAAAGGCTACCGCGATGCCGGGATGGAAGACATCGCGGTCGCGGCGGAAACGTCCAAGGGGGGGCTCTATTTCCACTTCCCCAGCAAACAGGCGCTGTTCCTGCAATTGCTCGACCGCATGACCGGCCTGCTGATCGAGCGCACCGAAACGGCCATTGCCGGCGAGCCGGACCCGCTGGCCCGCGCCGACGCCGCCCTGCGCGTGGTCCTGCATATGTTTGCCGATCACCGCGGCCTGACCCGCCTTTTCCTCTGCGAGGCGCTCGGCGCCGGTCCCGAATTCAATGGGAAGATGTTGAGCATCCACGGCCAGTTCACGGCGCTGATCCGGCGGCACTTCGACGCCGCGGTCGCCCAGGGCGCCCTGGCGCCTTTTGATACCGACCTGGCCGCCCTGGTCTGGTTTGGCGCGCTCAACGCCGTCGTGACCCGCTGGGCGCTGACCGAGCCGCCCGGCTGCCTGGAAGACCACTACCCAGCGCTGCGGGCGCTCCTGTTGCGCAGCATCGGCGTGACTGCCGACTACATCAAGGGATGACCCAACCAATGATGACTCTGGAAATCGCGACCACGCCCTCCACGCTCGCCCGCCTCACAGCCGGACAGGCCGCGGCGCGCCGGCAGCGCCGGCCGGTCCTGGTGAGCTTCAGCGAAGCGGTCGCCGCCGGGGACCCGCTCACCCTCTTTGCCCGCGGCGCCGGCCTCGCCGCAACGCGCCTCTACTGGGAGGCGCCCGGCCAGGAGGTCACCCTGGTGGGCGTGGGGGCCGCGGCTGAATTCCCGGCGAGCGCGGCCGAGCGCTTCGCGGCCACCGCGGCCGGCTGGCAGGACCTCCTGGCCGGGGCGCACATCGATCGCGGCCCGTTTGCCGGGCAGCGCCTGCCCGGCGTGGGCCCGACCTTGCTGGGCGGGTTTGCTTTCGATCCGCAGCGCCCGCCCACCCGCACCTGGGAGGGGTTCCCGGCCGGGCTGATGGTCCTGCCACGCTTCTTGCTGACCTGTACCGCGGGCCACACCGCGCTGACGACCTCGCTGATCGTGGACCCCGCCGGCGATCCCGCCGCCCTGGCCGCGCAGCTGGAGGCCGAGCGGGCGCTGCTGTTCGACCTCGCCCCCGTCCCCGCCCCGGCGCGGGAATTTGACCTCTCCCCCGGCCCCGCCCCGGCGCGGGGAGGGGAGATTCGTGGGCTGGGGGGGCGGTCCTTGCAGGTGGCGGATGTGCGGCCGGCGGCGGAATGGAAGGCGGCGGTCGCGGGCGTGGCCGGCGATATTCGGGCCGGCGCCCTGGAGAAAGTGGTGCTGGCCCGCGAGGTCGCGGTAACGGCGGCCGGCCCCCTGGACCCGGCGCAGACCGTGCGCCGGCTGCGCGCGGGCTATCCCGACTGCTACCTCTTCGCCATCGCGCGCGGCCCGCGCTGTTTCCTGGGCGCCACGCCGGAGCGCCTGGTGCGGCTGGACGGCGGCGCCGTGCAGGCCACCTGCCTGGCGGGCTCGACCCGCCGGGGCCAGGATGCGGCGGACGATGCGCGCCTGAGCGCCGCGCTGCTGGCCAGCCGCAAAGACCAGCACGAGCATGCCGTCGTCGTGCGCATGCTGTCCGCGGCCCTGGCCACCGTCTGCACCGATCTGGAGTTGCCCGCCGCGCCCAGCCTGCTGCGCCTGCGCAACGTGCAGCACCTCTACACGCCGATCCGGGGCCGGCTGCGCAACGGGACCACCCTGCTGGAGTTGGTCGCCCGGCTGCACCCCACCCCCGCCGTCGGCGGCTACCCGCGCTCGGCGGCCCTGGCCCGCATCCGCGCCTGTGAGCAGCTGGACCGCGGCTGGTATGCCGGGCCGGTCGGCTGGGTCGACGCCTGGGGCGACGGCGAGTTCGCGGTCGCCATCCGCTCGGCGCTCTTAGCGGGGCACACGGCCCATGCTTTCGCCGGCTGCGGCATCATGGGCGACTCGCACCCCGACGACGAGTATGCCGAGACGCAGGTCAAGCTGCGGGCCGTGCTCTCAGCCCTGGAAGAGGCCCAGGCATGAATCCGCAAGCCGTCTTGTTCGCCTATACCAGCGCCTTTGTCGACGAGCTGGCCCGCGCGGGGATCCAGCACGTCTGCATCTGCCCGGGCTCGCGCTCGACGCCCCTCGCGCTGCTGATCGCCCGGCACCCGGGGCTGCGGGTCTGGATGCATGTCGACGAGCGCTCCGCCGCGTTTTTCGCGCTCGGGATGGCGAAAGCCCGGCGGGAGCCGGTCGCGCTGGTCTGCACGTCCGGCACGGCCGCAGCGAACTTCTTTCCCGCCGTGATCGAGGCGCACCTCGCGCATGTGCCCTTGCTGGTGCTCACCGCGGATCGCCCGGCCGAGCTCCGCGACAACGGCGCGCCCCAGGCCATCGACCAGGTCCGGCTCTATGGCCCCTATGCCAAATGGTTCGCCGACCTGGCCCTGCCCGAGGCCACCCCGGCGATGCTCCGCTATGTGCGCACCATGGCGGCCCGCGCGGTCGCCACCACCCGCACCACGCCGGCCGGCCCGGTCCACCTGAATCTGCCCTTCCGCGAGCCCCTGGTGCCCCTGGCGGACGAGACGAACTTTCCTAACCCCCTGCCCCCTTCCCTCCAGGGAAGGGGAAGCGACGAGCAAGGCAACTCCCCTCCCCGGCGCGGGGAGGGGCCGGGGGAGAGGAAAGCCCCGCCCGACTCCCCGCCCCGCGCCGGGGAGGGGCCGGGGGAGAGGTCCGTCGCCGTCGTGGAAGGCCCGCGGGTGCTGCCGGCGGGCGCCGTGCCGCAACTGCTCGGGATGCTGGCCGGCCGGCGGGGGCTGATCCTCTGCGGGCCGCAGGATGACCCGGCCCTGGCCCCGGCCGTCCTGGCGCTGGCCGGCGCGCTCGATTACCCGGTGCTGGCCGATCCCCTCTCCGGGGTGCGCTGCGGGCCGCATCATGGGCCACTGGTGCTCGACAGCTATGATGCTTTCTTGCGCGACGCCGATTTCGTGGCCGGGCATGCGCCCGAGGTCGTGGTGCGCTTCGGCGCCATGCCCACCTCGAAGCCCGTGCTGCTGTATCTCCAGCAGTACCCCGCGTGCCACCTGATCGTGGTCGACGGCGGCGCCGGCTGGAATGAGCCGACCCAGCTGGCCGGCACGATGATCTATGCCGACCCGGTCGCCCTCTGCACGGCCCTGGTGGCGGCGGCCCAGACGTCGTCCGGCCCGGACGGGTCCGGCGCCGCGGCGCCTCCGGACTGGTGCGCCGGCTGGGTCACGGCGCACCGGCGGACGCGCGAGGTCCTGGCCCGCAAGCTGGATGCGATGGACGCGTTCTTCGAGGGCAAAATCTTCGCCGAGCTGGCAGCGCTCTTACCGGCCGGGGCGACCCTGTATGCCGGCAACAGCATGCCGGTGCGCGACCTGGATACGTTCTTCCCCGGGGGGGAGCGGCCGTTGCGTTTCCTGTGCAACCGGGGCGCCAACGGCATTGACGGCGTGGTCTCCAGCGCGCTGGGCGCCAGCACGACCGGGGCGCCGCTGCTGCTGGTCATCGGCGACCTCTCGTTCTATCACGACCTGAATGGCCTGTTGGCGGCCAAGCAGCACCGCCTGCACGCGACGATCGTGCTGCTCAACAACGACGGTGGGGGGATCTTTTCCTTCCTGCCCCAGGCGTCGGCGGCCGATCACTTCGAGCAGCTGTTCGGCACGCCGACCGGGCTGGACTTCCGCCCCGCCGTGGAGATGTATGGCGGGCGCTTCGTCCGTCCCGCGACCTGGGACGCCTTCCGCGCCGCGGTCCGCACCGGCCTCGCCGGCGACGGCCTGACGGTGATCGAAATCCGCACCGACCGCCAGGAGAACGTCGCCGCCCATCGCGGCCTCTGGCCGGCCGTCGCCGAGACGAAGTCCTGAGTTGAAAGTCCTGAGTTGAAAGTCCTGACTGGGTGCTTGACAGCTTTTTGCACAGGTGGCGGCCGGCGAGCGGGCGGCGCGGGAACGCACCTCTCCCCTCGCCCCTCCCCGGCGCGGGGAGGGGAAAAGACGGCGGGACGGGCGGCCGCGCGGCCGCTGCCCTGCTCCCGCCCGTTCCCCTCCCCGCGCCGGGGAGGGGGCAGGGGGAGAGGTCTCTCGCCGCCCGCGGATCCGCCGCCTCGCCGGGATGCAAAATCTTACCATGCACCCGTGCTGACCGCTGACCGCTGATTGCTAGGTATGGACGGGGTTATGGCCCTCATTAGAACCAACGATGTAGAATATTATGTCGAGACGCTGGGCGACGGGGAGCCTTTGCTGCTGTTGCATGGGTTCACGGGGAGCACGGCGACCTGGGCACGGCAGCAGGCGGCCTGGGCCGGCCACTATCGGACGATCGCGGTCGATCTGCTGGGGCATGGGCGCTCTGCGGCGCCCGCCGACCCGGCCCGGTACCGGATGGAGCGGACGGTCGCCGACCTGGTCGCTCTGCTGGATGCGCTGGCCCTGCCCCGGGTCCACCTGCTGGGCTACTCGCTGGGCGGGCGGGTCGCCCTCCACCTGGCCGCGGCGCACCCGGCGCGGATCGGCGCCCTGGTGCTGGAAAGCGCCTCGCCCGGGCTCGCCGATGCGGACGAGCGCGCCGCCCGCGTCGCCGCCGACCAGGCCCTGGCCGCCCGCATCGAGCAGGAGGGCGTGCCCGCCTTCGTGGCCCACTGGGAAACGCTGCCGCTGTGGGCCAGTCAGGCGCGCTTGCCGGAACCGGTCCGCGCGGCGCTGCATCGGCAACGGCTCGAAAATCGCCCGCAGGGCCTGGCCCACAGCCTCCGGGGCCTGGGCACCGGGGCGCAAGCGCCCTTGCAGGCGCGGTTGCCCGCGCTGCACCGGCCGGTGCTGGTCATCGCGGGGGCGCTGGACCCCAAATTTGCGACGATCGCCACCGCCATGGCCGCGGCGCTGCCGCAGGCCCAGCTGGCGATCGTACCCGAGGCCGGGCACGCGGTCCACCTGGAGCAACCCGCGCACTTTGACCGCCTGGTTCTCCAGTTCCTACCGCGGCTGGCGGCAGGTTTTTGCAGCGGCGGCGGCCGGTTAAATGGCGGCGCGGGAACGAACCTCTCCCCCGGCCCCTCCCCGGCGCGGGGAGGGGTGGAGACGGCCGGCCGGCGCGGCGGCGGGGGAACCGCGGCCGACCGCAGGCCCTACGTTCCCCGCCCCGCGCCGGTTCAGGAGCGGACAGAGTATGCCGGGCACAAGGCGCAGAACACGAGTACGCCGGCATGAGTGGTGACCGAGGTGGATGCGCCGTCATTCGGACTGTGGGAGAGGGCTCTGCCCTCGAAATACTCGCCGCACGATCCGGCACGGGATCGCGGCTCACCCGCGCGGCAACAGCGTCGAGGGCAGAGCCCTCTCCCACAGCCGCTTCAGGCGCGGGCCATAGCCCAGCACCGACGCTCCGTTGCCTGTCCGATCGGTCCGCTCCTGAACCGGCGCGGGGCGGGGAGGAGACGGCGGGTCGGCGCGGCGGCGGGGGAACCGCGGCCTGCTGCGGGCGCCACATTCCCCTCCCCGCGCCGGGGAGGGGTTAGGGGAGAGGTCAGCGGGCGGCAACAACGATCGCGTAGCCGATCACGACCAAAGTTTCGCGTTATCAGGGGAGAAACCGATCATGTCGATAAAGTGGGAGCCTTTACACGAATATGGCGATATCCTGTACGAATATTATGAGGGCATCGCCAAGATCACCATTAACCGGCCCGAGGTGCGCAACGCCTTCCGGCCCGAGACCCTGTTTGAGCTGGAAGATGCCTTCCGCCGGGCGCGCGACGACGCCCGCATCGGGGTGATTATCCTGACCGGCGCGGGCGATCAAGCCTTCTGCTCCGGTGGCGACCAGCGGGTGCGGGGCCATGGGGGCTATGTCGGCAAAGACGGCATCGCCCGGCTCAATGTGCTCGACCTGCAGCACCAGATCAAGTACCTGCCCAAGCCCGTGGTGGCCATGGTCGCCGGCTATGCTATCGGCGGCGGCCATGTGCTGCATATCGTCTGCGACCTGACGATCGCGGCCGACAATGCGGTTTTCGGCCAGACCGGCCCCAAAGTCGGCAGCTTCGACGGCGGCTATGGGGCGGGCTTGCTGGCCCGCATCGTCGGCCACAAGAAAGCGCGCGAGATCTGGTACTTGTGCCGGCAATACAACGCGCACGAAGCCCTGGCCATGGGCCTCGTCAACACGGTCGTGCCGCTGGATCAGTTGGAGGCCGAGACCGTGCAGTGGTGCCGGGAGATGCTGAGCAAAAGCCCCACCGCCCTGCGCCTGCTGAAAGCCGCCTTCAATGCCGACACCGACGGCCTGGCCGGTATCCAGAACCTGGCCGGCGACGCGACCCTGCTCTACTACCTGAGTGAAGAGGCCAAGGAAGGCCGCGACGCTTATATCGAGAAGCGGGCGCCGGACTGGTCGCGCTTCCCGCGCTTGCCGTAGGCGAGTAGGCAGCGGGCAGTAGGCAGCGGTCAGTTCTACACGAGGAATTGAAAAATGACTTCGACACAAACCCAGTCCCAGATCACCCCCGCGCGGGCCTGGCTGCTGGCCGCGCGGCCGGCGACCTTGCCGGCCGCGATCGTGCCGGTGCTGGTGGGCACCGCTCTGGCCGTCGGCGGGGGCCATTTCCGCCCCCTGCCCTTCCTGGCCACCCTGGTCGCGTCGTTGCTGATCCAGATCGGCACCAACCTGGCCAATGACCTGTTCGACTTCCAGAAGGGCGCGGACACGGCCGAGCGGCTCGGGCCGCCGCGGGTCACCCAGAGCGGCCTGATCCCGCCCGCCACGGTGAAGAACGCCATGATCGGCGTCTTCACGGCGGCCGCCCTGATCGGCGTCTACCTGATCCTGGTGGGCGGCCTGCCGATCTTGATCGTCGGCGTGCTCTCGATCATCAGCGCCGTGGCCTATACCGGCGGGCCGTGGCCGCTGGGCTACCATGGCCTGGGCGAAGTTTTTGTCTTCCTCTTCTTCGGCGTCGTCGCCGTCACCGGGACGTATTATCTCCAGGCGGACACGGTGACCGGCCTGGCGCTCGCCGCGTCGCTACCGGTCGGACTGCTCTGCACGGCGATTATCGTCGCCAACAACATCCGCGACATCGACACGGACCGGCGCGCCGGCAAGCGGACCCTGGCCGTGCGCATCGGCCGGCCGGCCACCCGCGCGCTCTACACGGCCTGCCTGGGGGTCGCCTACCTGGTGCCGCCCGGGCTCTGGCTCCTGGGCCGGCTGACGCCGCTGGCCTGCTTGCCCCTGGCGACCCTCCCGCTGGCCGTGCCGCTGCTGCGCACGATCTGGGCGGACACCGCCGGCCCGCCGCTGATCGGCGTCCTCCAGGGCACCGGCCGGCTCCACCTGCTCTTCGGCGTGCTTTTCGCGATCAGCCTGTTGCGGCTGGCGTAGCGGGGGTTGGGGGTTGGGGGTTGAGAGTTGGGGGTTGGGGG
>DATGEF010000103.1:0-5175 GCA_035310405.1 Chloroflexia bacterium
GGGGGTGGGGGGGGGGGGGTCAGGAGGGCTAGCAGCGGGGCCCTACACCCGAGACGAGGGGCCGGGGATCGGGGGTCAGGAGGGCTAGCAGCGGGGCCCTACACCCGAGACGAGGGGCCGGGGGTCGGGGGTCAGGAGGGCTAGCAGCGGGGCCCTACACCCGCGGTCTGGGGGCTGGGCAGAAGAGGACAAAGGAGCGTGCAGGATGGGGGAGCCGGTTATTAAGGCGCATAAGAATCCGCTGGGGGAGCGGCTGGTCGCCCGCTTCTTGATCGAGCGGGCGGTGCGGGCGCAGTTCCACACGGTCTGGCTGCACGTCGACCGGGGCGCGCTGGCCCTGCGCCGCACGCCGCCCGCGGCGCGCCCGCCGGCGATCTTCGCCTGCACCCATCCGTCGTGGTGGGACGGCTACCTGACCTGGCCGCTGAACCGGGTGCTCGGCGGTCGCGACGGCTACCTGATGATGGACGCCCGCTCGCTGCGCGCCTATCGCTTTTTCACCTGGATCGGTGTGTTCGGCATCGACCGCGACGACCCTCGCGCCGCGCTGGCGAGCATCGAGTATATCGCCGGGCTGCTCGGCGCCGCGCCGAACCGGGCGGTCTGGATGTTCCCGCAGGGCACGATTACGCCGCCCGATCGCCGGCCGCTGGGGCTCTACCCCGGCGTGGCCCACATCGCGCGCCGTCTGCCGGCCTGCGCGATCGTGCCGGTGGCCTGGCGCATGGCCTTCCGCTATGAGCAGCGGGCCGAGGTCTTTATCCGCGTCGGCGCCCCGCTCGCGGTGGCGGAGGGCCGGCGGGTCGCCAGCCGCGAGCTGACGCGCCAGCTGGACGCCGCGCTGGTGGCCGAGGACGACCGCCTGCGCGCCGACCTGACCGACCGGCCGCTCGACGTGCCGGTGCCCGGCTACGTGCCGCTGCTGCAAGGCCGGCCGTCGGCCAACCGCCTCTGGGAGCAGGTGCAGGCCGCCGCCCTGCGCCTGGCCGGCCGGACGCCCCCGCCAGCCGCACCATGAGTCCACCGGTCCTGCTGCTGGTCTACCAGGCGGTGGTCTTGCTCTTCCTGCTGGCGCTGCTGGTCCTGTTGGCGATCAACATGGCCGTGCTGCCCAACATCCGCGCCTATCGGCGGCCGGACGCCGCGCCGTTCGTCTCGGTGCTGGTCCCGGCGCGCGACGAAGCCGCCCAGATCGCGGCCTGCATCCGCGGGCTGCTGGCCCAGGACTACCCGGCCTTCGAGGTGATCGCCCTCGACGACGACTCGACGGACGCCACCGGGGCGATCCTGGCGGCGCTGGCGGCCGGCGACGCCCGGCTACGGGTCCTCGCCGGCGAGCCGCTCCGGCCGGGCTGGCTGGGCAAGGCCAATGCCTGTCGTCAGCTGGCGGCCGCGGCCCGCGGCGAGTTGCTGCTGTTCACCGATGCCGATGTGCGCCACGCGCCGGCGCTGTTGGGCCACGCGGTGGGCCTGTTGCGCGCCCAGGGGGCCGGCTTGCTCTCGATCTTCCCGACCCAGGTCACTGGCACCTGGGCCGAGCGGCTGGTGGTGCCGATCCTCCAGCACTTCGCGGTCTATGTGCTCTTGCCCTTGCCCCTCATGCAGCGGCTGCGGGCGCCGGCCTTCGCGGCGGCCAACGGGCAGTTTCTGCTGTTCGAGCGCCGCGCCTACGTGGCCTGTGGCGGCCATGGCGCGGTGCGGACCGCGGTGCTGGAAGATGTGGCCCTGGCTCGCGCGGTCAAAGCGGCCGGCTACCGGATCGCGCTGGCCGACGGCAACGGGCTGGTGGCCTGCCGCATGTACTGCAATCGCGCCGAGGTCGTGGCCGGCTTCGCGAAGAACCTCTTCGCCTTTTTCAACGGCTCATGGCTGTTCCTGGCGGCGGGCCTGGCCGTAGGGCTGGGGCTCTGGGTCTTGCCCCCGCTGTGGGTCGGGGTGGCCCTGCCGGGCGCGTTGGCGCCGGCGGCCGGCCCCGCCGATCGCGCCCTGGCCGGCCTGCCCCTGGCGCAGTATGGCGTGGCTGTGCTGACCCGGCTCTGGCTGGCGCGCCGCTTTGGCAGCCGCCCGGCCGATGCGCTGCTCCACCCGCTGAGCCTGGCCCTCGTCCTCGCCCTGGCTCTCCACTCCGCGCGCCTGTCCCGGCGGGGCGGGGCGATCTGGAAGGGGCGGGCCGTCTAACTGGCGCTACGCCCAGTAGACCGGACAGAACTCACGCGGATAGGCGCTGCATATGTATTAGCTGTACCGCGGCCAGACCAGTAATGCACCCTAACACGAGGGTGGCTACCAGTCCTCCTAGAAAAATTGGGCCCGCTGCGGTGAGTCCATAAAATATCGGCTCTAGTTGGTACCAGGGTGGGCGGAGGGCTATGAACAATACGGCCCCAGCGGTACCACCCACTAAATCAGCGAGCATCCAAGCCACGCTAACGCTAGCAACCCATAGAGGAGTACCCTGGCTTGCCTTCCGTACGACACGCGCTTGCAAACTACCTAGTATGAGTCCTGCTGCTAGATAGGCGGCCATCTCCGGTATCGAGCGAAGTAACTCGTCATTTTGGCGCCCCTCGAACCACATGACGATGACCACAAACCATCCGATCAGTAGCCCTGCCCAACTGCATAGCAGCCAGCGCTCTTGATCCCAGCCACGCAGGTGGGCTTGGAAAAACCGCCCTTGCCCAATCACCAAAGGTAGGCCAACCAGTACAGGAGCGAGTGCGACGCCGAGCCAGCCACTGCATAAACCCAGCCCTGCACAGGCTAACCAACCCAGGATGCCAACCCCCAAATGCATGTGTACCCACCGTGCCCATAGTTTTACCCCCGATGGAGAAACTTGCGAGGGTCCAATACCAAGGACCCGACCAAGCGTCCATGGGTTTTGTCTGGGCCCAGCTTGGTCTCTGGATGGAGGATCTGGTTGTGTCTCGACGGGATCCACAGTTTCTGATTCTCTTTGACCTCAATAGATTATACGCCGCGGACTTATATACAAAGCCCCCTTGCTCCTTGCCCATTTACCCCTGATCTCAATCTCATTCTCAAAAACTGGGTAGCCCGGTGCTCGGCCGGGATTCTTCGGGAAGGGCGTCTGGGTCACTGCCATCCAACATGCGCGCAATATACTCGATTTTCTATTCCGCCCCCTAATGAGCAGCGCTCGTGAGGGATCTTGCCGAACCGGGCTGGGTTCGGGGAGAGCCGGCGGATCAGAACTGGTCATCGCAAACTCCATTCGTGGGGATGCTGGGTCGCTTCCCCCAGCGTACAGCGCCCGCGGGGTGCTGGACAAGCACCCAGGTGCGTGTCTGCGCGCACCTGGGTGTGCGCAGAAGGGAATGTGCGTGGTAGATTACTAGCGGCGGAAGAGGCCGAGGTGGACCAGGCCGTCCTGGATGATCTGGGCGGCCAGGGCATGGCCGGCGGCGTTGCAATGGGGATCGGTGCGGAAATAGAGGGGCTGGGTTTGCGCGGCGGCGCGGAAGGCCGGCAGCAGGTCGATCAGCGGGGCGCCGGTGCGGGCGCTCCAGGCGGCCAGCTGCTGCTGCGGGAGGTCGCGGGTCAGAGTCGACTCGGGCGTGCCCAGTTGCTGGAGCATCGTGGCCCAGTCGGCGTCCTGCACCTGCTCCCGCGTCGGGATGGCGACGACGACGAGCGTGGCACCGTGGGCCGTGGCGGCGGCGCGCATCGAATCCAGCAGGCCGGTCACTTTGTCCCAGCCGGCGGCGACCTCGGGCGGCGGGTCTTTGCGCAAGAAGGTGATCGCCTCGTAGGGTCCCCCGGTGAAGAGGCCGGCCGCCGGGTCGGCCGGCGCGGGCTTATTCTGCCGGCCGGTGACCTTGTAGGCCAGGTTACGCAGGAAGACGTAGGCGTGCGAGTTCTGCTCCAGCCAGCCCTTGAGCCCAGTGCTGGCCTGGCGATCCAGGACCTGGCGGGTCTGTGGGGTCTCGACCAGGCGGCCTTGGTCGTCGACCATGGTTTTGTCCAGGCCGAGCATGGTGTCTTTGACGTCGTTGCCGACGAAGAAGCCGACCAGCACGATCTTGGGCTGCAAGGCCCAGCCGTAGGTTTGCAGCCAGGCGGCTTCATTGTCGGTGCCATAGCCGGGCACCCCGGCGTCGACGCTTTCGATGCGGCTGCCGTCGGCGGCCGTGCTGCCGCTGAGGCGATGGGCAAAGGCCTGGTCGAGGTCGACGCCGCTGCCGAAGGTGAACGAATCGCCGAGGAAGAGCAGGCGGGTGCTGCCTGGGGCCGGGGCGCCGATCGTGTGGTCCTCGCGCAGGCCCTGGTCGTTCGTGGTGTAGACGGTATTGATGTCGCCAAAATGATACGGGATGCGCACATTGGGCTTGAGCCGGTAGCGCGTGGCCGCGTCGGCGACGAACAGGCCGGGGATCGGGCTGCTGATCTGCGGGGCGAAGAGCCGCAAGCTGATTTCGAGCAGGACGCCGACCAGCACGCCGGTGATGGCCAGCACCGCCAGGATCTCGCCGGCCGTGCGCCAGGGCGACTTGCGGGGCGGCGCCGGGGCGGGCGCGGTGGCCGCCGGGGGAGCTGGTTGTGCTTGCGGTACGGGCATAGACCACCTATTCTCGAATCCAGGCCGCCGGTCGGCCGGGGCCGGGGCATTATACCATAACTTTTTGGCCGGTCACAACTTCCCGAGTGGTGCTCACGAGCTGGCACGCGCCCGCCACCCCCGGGAAGCAGAGTCCTGGTAGGTTGACAGAACCCAGGCGGGCGTTTATATTGGGCCCGCCGGCCGCACGATCGATCCCCCGGCGCCACGCGGGTGGGCGGCAGGACCCCTCGACATCGCCCGCCCGTTTTCGCTGCCCGCGGGACCAAGAATCCGCCAAAAATGTAGCACACGAAGTGAGGTTCCCCATGATTGGCCCACGGTTCGGTTCCACTATCCTGGGGCGGGCGGCCACCCTGCTGGGGATCTGCATCTTGTGCGTGCTCGGGGGGCTCGCGCTGCGCGGCAGCCCCGCGGCGGCCCAGCGGCCGGCCGGCGCGCCCCTCAGCAGCGCCACGCCAACGGCGACCAGTACGGCGACACCGACCTGTGTGCCCGTGCCGCTCTACCCCCACTATGACGACGTCCCGCCGGTGCTCGACGGACTCCAGCTGACGGCGAATCAGCCGCCTCCCGCTACGTTCCAATTGTTC